>NZ_PYVV01000020.1:0-67346 GCF_003056325.1 Halomonas sp. BN3-1
CAATACCAGGCCTAGAGAGACGTTGAACGCCAAGACGCCTCTGGAGGTATACGCGGAGGTTCTCCAGAAGTCAGTGCCCGGATCTCCGGCACTCCAATAGTGTTGCGCTTGTAGGTTGAGACCGCCGGGTTGCCGACGTCTCGGCTGCCAACCCTGTCAGGGGGAAGGTCAATAGAGAAGCGATGGTCAGCGCTTTCCAGTGTTTCATACGCTAAGGCTCCATAGAGTTCACGAGAACGTTCGGCAGCTAGGCCGGCTATACTCTCGCGGCATTAATCGAAGGTGTTGACGACAGTATGGCGAATGCGATCCCACACACCGGTGGATAATGTCTCTGGTCCTTCTGCCAACACCTTTACATAGTAAACTAGGTGCTCCGGATCGAATTTGAGCCCATGAAAGCGGGCCCGTATCCGTCCTGATTGGTCGATGACATGAGTCACAACGCCATGCGCCTGGACGCCCTCGGCCACATCGTCGAATTTCAGACCGTAGGCTTCCGCGACCTGGCGTGTGGTGTCGACAAACTCATTTTCGCTTCGATAAAGAAACCGCCAGTTGGCGGGGTCCATATCGAAATTTTCACCGTAGGCCCGCATGTTGTTGTGCGTGCCGGCAAAGTCCTCGCTGTCGGTAGCGATGGTGATAAATTCAACATCATCTCGTAGGCCGGTATCGTTGACTCGCTCTTGCACCTCGGCAATCAGGTTCATATGCACCGGGCAGGCTTCTTGATAGCGCGAGTGGATGATATTGAGCACCACGACGCTTTGTTCCAAGTCGGAAGACGACACGCCATTGCTGTCTGTATTATTCAACGAAAATTCCGGCGATGGCTGGTCGATGAATTGGGCGTAACGTTCCCACTCTTGCAGCTCTTCCTCGGTATCTTCGAGGGAATGGGAAAAGACAGGAGAACTGGGCATCAATGCCAAGACGAGTAGTGGTGTATACAGCTCTTTTTCACGTACCGTCCTCCCTTCGCGTTACCCAGTTCTAACGAAGGCTGCTCCTATGCGGAGCAGCCCCGGCCAGTGCCACTTCAGGTGTTGCTGTCGGTTTCATGGCCTTGTTGCATATTTTCCATCATGGCATTGCAGTTTTTCATCATGGTATTCATTTCACGCATCATTCCCATCATGTCGTGCATGCTGCCCTCCTGCATCATGTCGCCCTCCATTGGCGTCTGCTGATTCTCTTCCTGCGCAAGAAGCGAGCCGGCTCCGAAGCTGCTGGCGACGATGATGGCGGCAGTCAAGATTGCTGTGTGACGTTTCCGCATGACACTTCTCCTCAATCTTTCTGGGAATCACCTTTCCACCAGCAAGGCTGATAGAAGGCCTGGCTTGGATTTCTACCTGGCAGCAGCGCTGCTTGCTGGAAAGATATCCTTAAAGCCAACTTCAAGGTCAAGACTTTATTTTTTGCGTTCCCGCTTTATGCAGCAGGCCACCAGTTGAACGCTACAGCCATACCTTGACCTTTGGGCGGCCTCACGGTTGTAGGCTGTCTGAAAACGGGCAGGTGAGGAAAAGACAATGCGAGTCACTGAACTGGCTCGGGCTGGTGGGGTCACTGCGGAAACGGTACGCCACTACACCCGTGAGGGGTTGTTACGACCGCAACGGGACTCGCGCAACGGCTATCAACTCTATGACGAGAAGGCACTGGGTCGCCTGCGTCTCATTAATTGCCTTCGCTCTTTGGGAGTCGGTCTCCCAGACATCAAGCAGATATTGACCTGGGCGGAGCACGACATGCCTCCGGTTAGCGATACGTACGCTCCCCTGGCTGAACAAGGGCGCTACATTCGCTCGCGGATCCATGAACTCCAGGCGATAGCGCGATGGTTGGAAAGCATCGACCATGATGATGGTTCCGAGGCCCCTAGCCTGAAGCAACTGATCGAATCGCTGGGATCGGCACAACCGGCTATCGTGACGGATGGCCCGTGCGGTTGCCATTAGTGATGCGACGGCGCCATGCTGGCCATATCGTCCATGCCGGTCATGGAGTGCAGATGCCAGAGTTGCCAGACGGCAAACGCGATGATCAGCAACGCCGCCAGCGTGCGGGTCGCTGGATGGCGAATCCATAGCGAGATGCGCCGGGCAGCCATACCGGTCGCCAGGACGACGGGGAGGGTGCCAAGCCCGAAGGCCCCCATCATCGCCGCGGCGCGTAGCGGCTCGGCTACGGCCAGACTCCAGGCCAGCATTGAATAGATCAGCCCGCAGGGCATCCAGCCCCAGATCGAGCCCAGCGCGAAGGCCTGGGGTACCTTCACGACGGGCATCAAGCCTCGACCTAGCGGTTCGATACGCCACCACAGGGAGCGACCCAGGGCTTCGATACGTAGCAACCCCTTCCACCAGTTGGCGATATACAGCGCCATCAGAATCAGCATGACCGCCGCCAGGATACGCAGCACCAGGGCGATGCCGTCCAGGGCATGATTGAGCACGGAGCCGAGTAGCGCCACCAGAGCGCCGGCGATCATGTAACTGCTGATGCGGCCCAGGTTGTAGCCGAGCAGCAGGCCGGCCAGGCGTCCCGGCTGCCGCATGCTGGAGGGCACGGCAAAGGTCAGGGCACTCATGATCCCGCCACACATGCCGATGCAGTGCGCCCCTCCGAGCAGGCCGAAGACGAAGGCCGCCGCCAGCGGCGGCAGGCTGAGGTCGGTGGGATCCAATCAAGGCGCTCCTTCTTCGCTATTCCCAGTATCACGAGGAGGAGAATCGAAGGCTGCCGGAGGGGGAACCGTACAGCGCGTCGAGCTCGACCAGCTCGGGCGGATAGCAGAGTCCCAGGTCGGAACACCCCTGAAAGGTCACCGTGATGGCCAGCGGCTCGGCAGCGGTGTCGCTCGCCTCGATGGGCGCACTGAATACCACCTGGTCATAGAACACCTCGATTTCCCCCAGAGACGCGTGCACCATGGGTTCGCCGGGGGGAATTGCCAGCTCACCGAAACTGACGCCCGGAGAGCGACTTTCCAGTGCAAACCGATGGCGGTGGAGGTAATAGTCCTCGGCAATGACGAAACCGACGTAGAGCCGCCTATCGTCTCGCCAGGCGCTGGCCCGGAAGGCTTCTTTAGTCGCCAGGAATTCCCGTTGAGCCGAGGTACCGAAGGGGGAGCTCTTGCCACTGCCCGCGGGAAACTCTCCACGGGCCGCTACCGGTGTGGCGACGAACAGCAGCACCAGCAGAAAGGTGAAGGCCGTGTTCATGAGGCCGTCGCCGTTTTCGCCCTATCCACTGGCTGACGCATTGACCAGACAACCAGAGCCAGCCCCGCGATGAGCATCGGCAGGGTCAACAGCTGCCCCATGGTCAGCCAGCCGAAGGCGACGAACCCTAGGTGAGGATCGGGCAGGCGCACGAACTCCACGGTGAAGCGGAAGGCGCCATACAGCACCAGGAACAGCCCGGAGATGAGGCCCCGCTGGCGCGGTCGGCGCGACAGCCACCATAGCACGGCAAACAGCACCACGCCTTCCAGGGCGAACTCATAAAGCGCTGAAGGGTGCCGCGGCTCCGGCCCCAGCCCCATCATGGGGGGGAAGACCATGGCCCAGGGAACGTCACTGATACGTCCCGGCAACTCGTGATTGATGAAGTTGCCGAGGCGCCCGGCGCCCAGGCCGATCGGCACCAGCGGGACGATGAAATCGGTCAGCTGGAAAAAAGCCAGGCGATGCTTGCGGGCAAACAGCAGGGCGGCGATGAGCACACCGGCAAGGCCGCCATGGAAGCTCATGCCCCCGTCCCAGACCCTGAAGAGCCACAAGGGGTTGGCCAGCAACTGGTCGAGCCCATAGAACAGCGCATAGCCCAGGCGGCCACCCAAGATGATCCCCACGGCAGCGTAAAAAATCAGATCGCCGATATCATCGTGACTCAAACCCAGGCGATGGGCTCGACGACGCCCTAGCCACCAGGCGGCGGCCAGCCCGACCACATACATCAGGCCATACCAGTGAATCTGCACGGGACCAAGGGAAATGGCCACGGGATCAATCTGCGGATACTGCAGCATGAGTCTTCCTTATGTTTTGGCAGACAATGGATGTTGCCGGATTAGGTTGCGATAGGTCTGCATTACTCGACGACGCGGCCGATGGTGACTTCGACCGGGGAGTCCGGCTCGCCGAGTGTCACCGGTCCCGCCTCGCCGATCAGGTCGCCTGGCTGCGGGGTGACTTCGCCCGATGCGGATACGCGCACCGTCAGGCGCACCTCATTGACTTGGGAGAGTCGCGCTCGGGGTGTCATGGCATCGTTGTCGCCCAAGGTCACTTTGAGTGGCAGGTCGCTAACCGTGACCCGCTCCACCGCCAGTGGCGGCAATTCACCAGCCACGTCGCGGGCGATGACGAACACCGTGTCGCCCGGCGCGGCCCGCTCGCGGAGCGATTCGGCGAGGCCGACCCTGACCGCGAGCGACGCGCCGTCCTGCGCGGCTTGATGGGCATCGACCTGGTCGGACGAGGCGTCCAGGCGCTGTTGTGCCACGGCAATGCCCTCCCGCAGCGCTGCCGCCGAGCCGGGGTCGTCGAAGCCGGCGATCGCGCGTCGCCAGTAATCGATAGCCTCTTCATAGCGGGCGCGATCGAAGGCATGGATGCCCAGCATGCCGAGCACCGTCGGCTGACGCGGATCCTTGTCTAGGGTCTCGTCGACCAGTGCCTGGACCTCCTCGGTCATCGAGCGATTGGCGACGAAGAATTGGATCTGTGCCAATTGCGCCAGCAGGGAAGGCTGTCGACCCTCCAGCTCAATCAGGCGCTCAAGCGCGGCGATGGCATCACGTCCCCGATTGCTGTCCCGGTACAGAGGAAACAGCGACATCCACACCTTGGGATTGTCCGGCTGTCGCTTGGCCTGCTCCTCGAGCCGCTCGATCAGCATCGCCAGCGAGCCGTCAGGCGAGTTGCGCACCTCCTGATGCACGGCATACAGTGCCAGATCGCCCTCGGCGCCTTCCCGTTGATACCAGAGCAGACTGGCCACCACCAACGCCACCATCACCAGCGGTACCAATAGTCGGCCGGCCTGGGGCGACTCAAGCGGTGTGCGGCGGCGTACCTGGGTATCCTCGAGCAGGCTGCGTTCGAGCTCCAGCCGACCCTCCTCGACTCGCGCGGTGTCGAGCTCGCCGCGTGCATGGGCCGTTTCCAGCGAGGCCAGGCGCTGACGATAGACCGCCACGTTCTGTGCATCGGTGCGCTGCTTGGCTTCGAAGGCCTGCTGAGCATCGTGCAGCGGGCGGGTCCGTCTCAGCGGCAGGATCACGAGCCACAGGGCAGGCAACAGTACCAGGGCGATGCCCAACCAGAGCAGATTCATTTGCTCCCCTCGCGGTTAATCAGGGCGTTGAGGCGCTCGCGCTCCTCGGCGCTGAGCGCTCGAACCCGGACATGCTTTCGTTTGCGGACGAAGACCGCCACGATCAGCCCGCCGATTAATACCAGCGCGGCCGGCAGTCCCCACAGCAGCCAGGTACGCTCGTCGAGTCGCGGGTTATAGAGCACGAACTCACCGAAGCGCGCGACCATGTAATCGAGGATCTCTTTATCGGATCGCCCGTCGCGTAACAAATCTGCGACGCGTTCGCGCATGTCGGCAGCCACCGGAGAGTTGGAGCTGTCGATGGCCTGGGCATCGCATTTGGGACAGCGCAATGAGGCAGTAAGATCACGATAGCGTTCGGCCATTACTGGCCTCTCGAAGTCACGCACCTCGATAGCCGAATCCGCCAGCACAGGGACCGACGTTATCAACAAGAGCAACAGCAGGCCGGCCCGGGTCTTCAACGCCATTTGGCCACCTCCTGCACGACACGTTCGACATCCTCGGGAGTGATATAGCCCGTGTGCTTATAGCGAATGATGCCCTCGGCATCGACGAGGAAGGTCTCCGGCACACCGTAGACGCCGAGCTCGAACCCCAGATCGCCATCCGGATCGAAGATATTGACTTCGAAGGGGTCACCGAACTCGTCGAGAAACTCCCGCCCCTTGACGCGGGTGTCCTTGTAGTTAATGCCGACCAAGCGCACGCCGCGCTCGGCGAGTGTCAGCAGCTGGGGCATTTCCTCCTTGCAGGTCGGGCACCACTCGGCCCAGACATTGACCAGCGTGACCTGTCCGTGCAACAGCGACTCATCGACCCGGGCACCGGGATCCTTCAGTGTCGAGAGGGAAAAGGCAGGAAACTGCTGGGCCAGCAGTGCCGAATTGCGGGCACTGGGATCCATGGCCAAGCCTCGGTAGAGAAAGAAACCCAGTCCCAGGAAAACCAGCAAGGGGAAAAGCAGTAACAGTCGCCGTTTCATGTATGGACCTCACGGAGGAGAGTGGAGTCAGCTGGCACTGAGCGCTGACGCTGATAGCGACGGTCCGCCACCGCCAGCAGACCGCCAGTGGCCATCAACAACGCCCCCAGCCAGAGCCAGCGTACGAACGGCTTGATCTGGATTCGCATGGCCCAGGCACCGTCATCCAAGTCTTCGCCCAGCGCCACGTAAATGTCCTTCAGCAGCCCAGGGCGCAGGGCGACGTCGGTCATGGGCTGACCGCGGGCAATATACAATCGCTTCTCGGGCCGTAGAGTGGTGACATGCTGGCCATCACGTGCCACCTCAAGGGTTGCCGTATCGGCCAGGAAATTGGGACCGCGGCGCTCGCTCAGGTCGGTCATGGTGAAGCTGTAACCGCCTATCTCGACACGCTCCCCCACGGCAAGACGTACGTTACGCTCGATGGCATAGTTCGACACCATGGCCACGCCCACGATGGTGATGGCCATGCCCAGATGGCCGACTACCATGCCCCAATGCGCCAGCGACAGCTTGCGCAAGCCGGCCAGGGGGGAGGAGGCATGGCGGGTCTTGTCGAACAGGTCACGGATCAACGCCAGCACGACCCACAGGGCCATGACCAGTCCCAGCGCCACGGCGGCGTTCCATTCTCCGCCGTAGAGGAACGGCACCGCCGCCGCCATGATCAGCGCGGCGATGCCGGACCGAAGTAGTCGGCGCATCAACTCGCGCCCCGCCATCTGCTTCCAGCGCGCCACGGGGCCTAGCCCCATGAAGGCACACAGCAGCACGGTCAGCGGCACGAATAGCGTATTGAAGTACGGTGGGCCGACGCTGATCTTGCCCAGCCCCAGGGCATCGAGAATCAGCGGATAGACCGTGCCCAGCAAAACGGTCACGGTCATGACGACCAAGAGGATATTGTTGATCAGCAACAGCGCATCACGAGACAACCAGCCGAAGCCCACATTGCCGCTCATCCGCGGCGCACGCAGGGCAAAGATCAGCAAGGAAGCGCCCACCGTGAACCCCAGCAGTGCCAGAATGAAAATGCCCCGTGACGGGTCATTGGCGAAGGCATGCACCGACGTCAGCACCCCGGAGCGCACCAGGAAGGTGCCCAGCAGCGACAGCGAAAAGGTAAAGATCGCCAGCAGGGCGGTCCAGCTCTTGAAGGTGCCACGCTTTTCCGTGACTGCCAGCGAATGGATGAGCGCCGTCCCGGTCAGCCAAGGCAGGAACGAAGCGTTCTCCACGGGGTCCCAAAACCACCAGCCGCCCCACCCCAGCTCGTAGTAGGCCCACCAACTACCCAGCGCGATGCCCGTGGTGAGGAAGGCCCAGGCAATATTGGTCCAGGGCCGCACCCAGCGTGTCCAGGCGGCATCGAGCCGCCCTCCCAGCAAGGCAGCGATGGCAAAGGCGAAAGCTACCGAGAAGCCCACATAGCCCATATAGAGCATGGGGGGATGGAAGATCAGCCCGACGTCCTGTAGCAGCGGGTTGAGATCGGCGCCGTCCTGAGGCACTCCCGGCAGCAGACGTTCAAAAGGGCTCGACGTGATCAGGATGAACAGCAAGAATCCGGTGCTTACCATGCCCATGACCCCCAGGACATGGGCCAGCATGTCACGCGGCAGGTTCCGCGAGAACAGGCTGACGGCGAAGCCCCAGCCGCTGAGGATCAGGCTCCATAGCAGCACCGAGCCTTCGTGCCCCCCCCACACCGCCGTGAGCTTGTAATACCACGGCAGCATCGAGTTGGAGTTGTTGGCCACATAGGACACGCTGAAATCGTCGAGCAGGAAGCTCGCGGTCAGGCTGGCATAGGCCACCAGCAAGAAGGCGAACTGCCCCCATGCCATGGGCTCGGCGAAGGCCATCCAGAGTGGGCGGCGGAGCGTGACACCCGCTAACGGAACCAACGCCTGTATAAACGCCAGGCCCAGCGCCATGATCAGCGCGAAGAGACCGAGTTCAGGAATGATTTTGACGAGCATGGTGATTCCGTCTTGAGTCGCGTGATTTCTTGGGACGAGGCAATCGGCATCGGCAGCCGTCAATTGGAGCTAGTCCGTCGCTTTCGATGCAGGGCCCAAACGAGTTTCGCCAAGAGCGGCAGGAGCGTGATACCGCTGAGCAGTATCAACGCGACCGTGAGAACGCGGGAGTCGGCGGTAATCAGGACTTCGCCGAACATGACGATCAGGTACGCCGTCGGAAGTACGCCAGCCAGCGTGGCAATCAAGAATCGCCAGAAGGCCAGTGGTGTAAGGCCCGCCGCGTAGCTGACGGCATCAAACGAAATGAATGGCACTAATCGCGATGCGAATACGACGAGCATCAACCCCGTCTGAGAGTGTTCTTTGCCCAGCCAGTTGAGGATGGGACTAGTACGCGACCAGCGATGGATCACCTCATAGCCGAGCAGGCGAGCGATGCCGAAGGCGAGCAACGCGCCGGCCTCAGCACCGATGACCACATACGCCGTCCCCCATAGAGGGCCGTAGATCGCACCGGCCACCATGGCTATCGGCCCACTGGGTATCGGGCTCATGACTATGGCCGCTATCATCATGGCGATAATGGTCAATGGCCCCCAGACCCCCAACTGGCCAACCCACTCACGCAGGGCCTGCTTATTGGTGAGCGTCGATAAGGCACCGGTCTCCATTAGGATCCAATAGAGGATCACCAAGCCAATCAGCACAGAAGCTCCCAACATGAGCCTGTGTTTTACACCGAGCGTACTTGCCATACTCATCTCAGTTGTGTGAGGTGACATCTCATGTCACTCCTGTGCCGTTATGGCGCGTCATTCGACACCTAATATGTTGCGAAGCCGGTCGGTCGACACCGCACCATTGATGCGCTGCACATTACCTTCATCATCGCGGTAATAGCTGGTCGGCGTTCCCGTGGCGCCGGCCTCGCGCATGAGCTGGGCATGCCGCCTAAGAAGCGCTCGACTCTCCTCCGACGGCACTACCGGACTGATGCCGCCATTGCGGAAGTTCAATTCATGGGTTTCGAGGGCTTTGGTTGGGGCATTCGACTCAAGGATCGCGGCCGCCTTGCGGAGACTATCCTCTGACAGAACGCCGACCAGCACATGACGAAGCTGAAGCTCACCTTGATCGATTAGAGACCGTGAGCTCTTCCACAGCGCATTGCAGTAGGGACAATTGGGGTCGGTCAGCGTATACACGATATGTGACGCACTATCAGGTCCTTCCGGAATGAAGCGAGTGTCCTCGAACGCGCTCCAGGTAGCTTCCAGCATCGGTTCCAGCACCAGAGCTTGAAGTTGGTGTTCCATTACAGCGTTGCCCTGAGGATCAATTAAGGTACCGATGATGGCGTGGTCGGAAGTGGAGGGAATATAAGCCGCCACGGGCTCATTATCATAGGACAAGGCATAACCTTGTATATCTCCAGGGGCATTAAAGGTTCCATGGAATTTGAGTCCTTGATCCAATAATGCCGTAATCGATGCGGGTAGGGGGGCTCCAGTAGCGGCTGTACTAATGGCCTGGTGGCCTTCAAGCGAATCGTCCCCCGTTTCCTTCGCCAGAGCGGGGAGCGTAATGAGACCGAACAGCCCTGCAATAACAAGGCAATAAGTGGAATAGATGATTTTCTTCATGAACGGTCTCTTTGTCGCTCTCTGATCAACCCCGGAATCGTGCCTGCTTGTAGCGATGGGCTGTCAGCTATCACGCTTCTTTCCGAAGAACAGATACTTGGCGAGCGCGGCGACGCCAAACACCAGCGCGATAATCAGCAGGATGGAAATGAGCCCCATCCCTGCCATCCCCCACGTGCATGCTTCGCTTCCCATCATCTTGGTCTCCTATTAAATTTTGCTACTCAGACTTGGCGGGCCCGAACCGCCTGGGGTTCACCGCCCGTCACCGGCGAAGCGTCATCGATATCCGGCGTGAAGCGGCGTAGCCGCAACGAGTTGGTCAACACGAAGACGCTGGAGACGCTCATGGCGGCTGCCGCCAGCATGGGGCTGAGCAATACGCCGATGAACGGATAGAGCACGCCCGCCGCCACGGGGATCAGCGCCACGTTGTAGCCATAGGCCCAGACGAAATTCCCGATGATGGTCCGGTGGGTACGCTTGGAGAGCGCCACGGCATTGACGATTCCCCTCAGGTCGCCACGCATCAGCACTACGTCGCCGGCCTCGATGGCGATATCCGTCCCGGTGCCGATGGCGATGCCCACGTCGGCTTGTGCCAACGCCGGTGCATCGTTGATGCCGTCGCCCACGAAGGCGACCTTACCGCCCTCGGCCTGTAGTCGCTTGATCTCGTCTGCCTTCTGGTCAGGCAGCACCTCGGCGAGTACGCGCTGAATGCCGACCTGTCGGGCGATGGCGTCGGCGGTGGCGCGGTTGTCGCCGGTGAGCATCGCCACTTCCAGCCCCAGCGCCTTGAGTGCTGAAATGGCTTCGGCCGAGCCCTCCTTGAGCGGATCGGCCACCGCGATGACCGCGGCGAGTCGGCCGTCCACCGCGGCATAGAGGGGGCTCTTGGCATCCTCGGCAAGCGCCTTGGCGCGCTCTTCCGCCTTGCCGAGCCCAATCCCGAGCCGGTTCATGTAGCGATCGGCCCCTACGTAAAGCCGGTGACCGGCGACGTCGGCTTCGATGCCGTAGCCCGGCTCGGCGCTGAAATGGCTGACGGCCGGCAGCTCGAGTCCACGCGCCTGGGCGCCGCGCACGATGGCATCGGCGATGGGGTGCTCGCTCTGGGCTTCCACTGCCGCGACCAGTCGCAGCACCTCATTCTCGTGCCCCTCGATCACTTCGAAGTCGGTCAGCTCGGGGCGACCCTGAGTCAGGGTGCCGGTCTTGTCCAGCACGACGGTATCCATCTTGGCCAGCGTCTCGAGCGCCGCGCCCTTGCGAAACAGCACCCCCATCTCGGCCCCCTTGCCGCTACTGACCATGATCGCAGTCGGGGTGGCCAGGCCCATCGCGCAGGGGCAGGCGATCAGCAGCACACTCACCGTGGTGACGAAGGCGAAGGACAGCGCCGGGGCCGGCCCGACGGCGAACCACACCCCGAAGGTGATCAGGGCGATGGCGATGACCACGGGCACGAAGACACCGGCGATCTTGTCGGCCAACTGCTGGATCGGGGGTTTCTCGGCCTGTGCCGCTTCCACCATCTTGACGATCTGTGACAGCACGGTGTCGGCACCGACCCGAGTGGCGCGGAAGGTAAGCGCGCCGTTCTTGTTGATGGTGCCGCCGACGACTTCGGCATCCTGCTGCTTGGCAACCGGTACCGGTTCGCCACTGATCATCGACTCGTCGACGAAGGAATGGCCTTCTTCAACGATGCCATCCACCGGGATACGCTCGCCCGGGCGGGCCAGGATGCGATCGCCGGGCACGACGGCCTCGATCGGCACCTCGACCGCTTCGCCATCGCGGATGACGCGGGCGGTTTTCGCCTGCAACTGCAGGAGCTTCTTGATCGCCTCGGAGGTACGGCCTTTGGCGATGTGCTCGAAGTAGCGTCCCAACAGGATCAGCGTCACGATCACCGCCGCCGCCTCGAAGTAGCTCACGGCGGTATCAGCCGGGAAAAAGCCGGGTACCAGCAGAGCGGCGACCGAATAGAAGTAGGCGGCGCTCGAGCCGATCATGACCAGACTGTTCATGCCCGGGTTGAGATGTCGAAGTTCGGCATAACCACCGCGATAGAAGCGCGCCCCGGCATAGAACTGCACGGGCGTGGTCAGCAGCCACTCGACGCCCATCCAGCCGCGATGCGGCATCAGACTCGCCAAGAGCGCATCAAAGTCGGGAATCACTTTTCCCATGGCGATGATGACCACCGGGATGGTGAGCACTGCCGCGAGAATGACCCGGTGGAGAAGCTGTCGTCCCTCGCGATCCTCGTCGTCCGCCTGCTGCTGCGACTCGGTTTCCTGCGGTTCATAGCCCGCCTCGCGGATGGCATGCTGAATGCGTGCCAGCGATACGGTCCCCGGCAGGAAACGGACGAAGGCCTTCTGGGTGGCGAGATTGACACTCACCTCCACCATGCCGGGCAGCTTGCCGAGCGCTCGTTCTATCCGCGAGACGCAGGATCCGCAGCTCATGCCGGCGACGGGAATCTCGAGGCTCTCCACCACCGGCTGATAGCCCGCCGTTACGATAGCGTCGAGCAGGCTGGCCGTCGTGGAGCCTCCCTCTATCTGGATCGCCGCCTTCTGTGTGGCCAGGTTCACCTGAGCGTTAATCACGCCCGGCTGCTGGCCGAGGGCCCGCTCAACCCGTCCGACGCAGGACGCACAGGACATGCCCCGAATCTCGATATCGACGTTTTCCGCCATTGCGGTCTCCCCCAACTTGGTTCTTCATCAGCCCAGCGTGCGCGCTTCGGGACTCCTGCGTTACACTGCCAGAAGCGACGAGGCCGCTCATTCGTCCCTATCGGCGATGGCGTCGACGATGGGGCAGCCTTCCTGCATCGGTCCTTCGCCTGTACATTCTTCAAGCGTTTTGGACAGCACAGCCTCGATTTGCGAGAGATGCTTGATCTGCTCGCGAATCTTGTGCAGCTTCTCGCCGGCGATGCGCTTGGCCTGTGCCCGGTCGCCGTTGGCATCCTGGAGGATCAACAGCTCACGGATCTCGTCGAGCGTAAAGCCCCACTGCTTGGCATGGACGATGAATTGCAACCGGGCCACGGCATCCAGGGGATAACGCCGATAGTTGGCTTCCGTCCGTGGGGGGGCGGGCATGAGCTTCTCTTTCTCGTAATATCGGATCGCCTGACTGGCGATCCCACTACGTTCGGCAAGCTCACCGATACTGAGGGTTTGCATGGCTTCACCTCTCGCACTGTGAATCGGAGCTTCTAGCCGCCCGACTGGGCCGGGCAGCCTGAGTCACGAGTCGTGACTTCGACTAGTCCGGTTGGCGCACGACCCGCAGATAGGGTGTCTTGGCATCCCAGCCGTCGGGGAAGTGTTGTCTGGCGTCGTCATCCGTGAGCGATGGCAAGATGATGACATCGTCACCGGTTTGCCAGTCGACGGGCGTTGCAACCTTGTGCTTGTCGGTTAGCTGAAGCGAGTCGATGACCCGCAGGATTTCGTCGACGTTGCGCCCGGTGCTGGGCGGATAGGTCAAGGTCAGGCGAATTTTCTTGTCGGAATCGATAATGAAGACGGTACGCACCGTCACCTTGGGGTCGGCTTTCGGGTGGATCATTCCATACAGCGTCGCCACCACCTGGTCTTCGTCCGCCAGTAGGGGATAGTTCAGGGCCGCGCCCTGGGTCTGCTCGATATCCTTCGCCCAGTCGTGGTGAGAAGCGAGGGGGTCGACCGATACCCCCACCAGCTTGACGCCACGCGCGGCGAACTCGTCCTTTCGCCTGGCAAACGCGCCAAGTTCCGTGGTACAGACTGGCGTATAATCGGCGGGGTGCGAGAACAGTACGGCCCAGTCCTTGCCCAGCCACTGATGAAAGCCAAGCGTGCCTTCGGTGGATTCGATCGTGAAATCGGGAGCTATCTCCCCTAGCTGTAGGGTCATCTCACTATCCTTATCTATGGTAAGTGTCGGATGATGCACTACGCACGATAACCTTTAAGTCAACTTTAAGGTCAAGGGCTTTCGAGGAAAGGAGTCTATTCTTTTACGTTATATCAAAAGGCATTAACTCATGGATGACTTTGAGGTAGGCGCAACCCTTAGAATTCTCTGCCTAACCATGTCCGAAGTAGGCGGCCGGCCCCAGGCTGCTTCGCGCCCAGCACCTTGCCCCCCCCAGGAAGCGTAACGCCTTGGAATCTCTCTCTTCTATCGGTCTGATTGGCGCCTTCGCCGGCGGGTTGGTTTCCTTCTTCTCGCCCTGCACCTTGCCGCTGTTGCCGGCCTACCTGTCGGTGGTCACGGGCGGGAGTGCCGGCAAGGCCGATAGACGCCTGGAGGCATTGATCCTCAGTGCCTTCTTCGTCTTCGGCTTCAGCGTCGTGTTCATCCTGTTGGGACTCGGCGCCAGTGGTATCGGCCAGCTGATGCGGGGGTATCGCCAGGAATTCAACTGGGTCGCCGGCTCGGCGGTGATCGTGCTGGGCCTGTTCATGACCGGTGTGTTCCGGTTGCCGCTGTTCCAGCGCACCCTTCAGTTCACACCGAACGTCCAGGGTGGCTCCCCGCTGTCGGCGACGGTGTTCGGGATCTCCTTTGCCATCGGCTGGACGCCCTGTATCGGCCCCATCCTGGGCGCCATCCTGATGGCCACCTCCAGCGCCGCCAGTGCCCAGGCCGGCATGCTCTATCTCAGCGCCTACTCGGCGGGCCTGGCGCTGCCTTTTCTCGCCAGCACCCTGCTGATCAATCGATTCGCCCTGCATCGGCAAAGTCTGGGTAGGTGGAGCGCCTATGCTCGCCCAGTCGCCGGCACGATCGTTATCCTGATGGGCATCGCCATCGTCTCGGGCACCATGACGCGGCTTTCCAGCATCATGGTCGACTGGTTTCCCTCGCTGGCGACACTGGGATAGTCGGGTCGGCGGCGGTGGCAAGGTGTAACCTGTTCATATCAGCGAGGAGAAACGCCACCGACCACGCAACAGAAACCTTTTGTACAATGGAGGGTTCTTCATGGAAAAAGACCCCGTTTGTGGCATGAGCGTCGATCCCGCCTCGACGGAGAGCGTCGAGCATCGCGGTGAGCGTTACTATTTCTGTAGCAAGCAGTGCGCCGAGCACTTTCGCGAGGATCCAGGCGCCGTGCTTGCCGCCACCTCGGCGGCTGCGTCGAAGCCCAGTGGCAAGGCCAATTATTTCTGCCCCATGTGTTCTGGCGTAGAGAGCGAGGAGCCGGGGGAGTGTCCCAAGTGCGGCATGGCGCTGGAACCCGTCAAGCCGCAACCGTCGTCGAGGGTCCAGTATACCTGCCCCATGCATCCGGAGGTGCGGCAGGATGAGCCCGGCGACTGCCCCAAGTGTGGCATGGCACTCGAGCTCACCCGCGTTTCCGGAGAGGAACGCAGCTTCGAGTTTCTCGAGATGTTCCGACGCTTCTGGGTGGGCGGCCTGCTGACGCTGCCGGTGTTGTTCGTCGCCATGGGCAGCGTGCTGCCCGGTATCGGCCCTTGGGTGGATGAGGTGCTGCCCGCCGGCAGTGGTCACTGGATCGAACTGATCTTTGCCACGCCCGTGGTGCTATGGGCCGGATGGCCATTCTTCCTGCGTGGCTGGAAGTCCCTCGTCACACGCAACCTCAGCATGTTCACGCTGATCGCCCTCGGTGTGGGGGCGGCCTATGGCTACAGTGTCGTCGCCACGCTCGCCCCTGGGATATTCCCGGCCACTTTCCGTGACGCCGATGGCTCGGTCGGCGTGTATTTCGAGGCGGCGGCGGTGATCGTCGTGCTGATCCTGCTCGGTCAAGTGATCGAGGCCCGCGCCCGCGAGAAGACCGGCAGTGCGCTGCGCGCGATCCTCGATCTCGCGCCGCCGACCGCACGACGCATCGATGCCGAGGGCAATGACGAGGAGGTCTCGCTCGACGAGCTGTGTACCGGTGACCGTCTACGGGTACGCCCCGGTGACAAGGTGCCGGTCGATGGCGAGGTGCTCGAAGGCCACAGCACGCTGGACGAGTCGATGGTGACCGGGGAGTCCCTTCCCGTCGAGAAGCGCGAGGGCGACACGGTCATCGGCGGCACCGTGAGTGGTCAGGGCAGCTTCGTCATGCGCGCCGACAAGGTCGGCGAGGACACGGTGCTTTCGCAGATCGCGGAAATGGTGGCCGAAGCGCAGCGTTCGCAGCCGCCCGTTCAGCGGCTTGCCGATGTGGTCGCCGGCTATTTCGTCCCCGCGGTGGTTATCGTGGCGATCCTGGCATTTATTGCCTGAGGGATCTGGGGGCCACCGCCGGCGATGGCCTACGCGGTGATCGCCGCGGTATCGGTGCTGATCATCGCGTGTCCCTGTGCGCTCGGCTTGGCGACGCCGATGTCGATCCAGGTTGGGGTCGGTCGCGGGGCCCGGGCGGGCGTGTTGATCAAGAATGCCGAGGCACTGGAACGTTTCGAGAAAGTCGACACCCTGGTCGTCGACAAGACCGGCACCCTCACAGAGGGTAAACCCCGGGTCGTATCCCTCAAGCCCGTTTCCGGCAGTGATGAAGCGCAGTTGCTGCAACTTGCCGGCAGCCTCGAGCGAGGCAGCGAACATCCGTTGGCCGAGGCCATTGTCAGTGCTGCGCAAGAGCATCATGTCGAGCTGAGCGATGCCAGCGATTTCGAGGCGGTGACCGGCATGGGGGTCACCGGTCGGGTCGAAGGACGCGAGCTTGCGCTTGGCAATGCCCGGCTGCTCGAAACACGTGGTGTGGAGGCGCGGGAATGGACGCAGCGTGCCGAGACGCTGCAAGCCGAAGGGCAAACCGTGATGTTCCTGGTGGCCGATGATCAGGTCATGGGACTCATCGGTGTCGCGGACCCGATCAAGGAAACCACCGCACAGGCGATCCGGACGCTCAAAGAGGATGGCCTGCGCCTGGTTATGCTCACCGGCGACAACCGTACCACCGCCGAAGCCGTGGCGCGCCAACTTGGTATCGACTAAATTGAAGCGGACGTACTGCCGGAAGATAAAGGGCGTATCGTGCGCGAGCATCGCGAGGCCGGGCGCGTGGTCGCCATGGCCGGCGACGGCGTCAATGACGCCCCCGCCCTGGCCGAGGCTGACCTCGGTATCGCCATGGGCACGGGGACCGATGTCGCCATCCAGAGCGCGGGGGTGACTCTGGTGAGAGGGGATCTCTCCGGCATTGTTCGCTCCCGGCATCTCAGTCGCCGGGTGATGCGCAATATCCGCCAGAACCTGTTTTTCGCCTTCGTCTACAACAGCCTGGGGGTGCCTCTGGCCGCCGGGGCGCTGTTTCCGTTCACCGGCTGGCTGCTCAGTCCCATCTACGCCGCCGCCGCGATGAGCCTGAGCTCGGTCTCGGTCATCGCCAACGCACTGCGGCTACGCGCCGCCAAGCTATGAGCCGGGGCCGCCGACAACCATAGAGGAGGGGGAGCATCATGGCTTATGTCGACCTGCAGCGACGTAGCGTATTGCGCCGCATCGGCGGTGTGGCGGCGTTGTCGACCCTGGTGGGGGCCGGGGTATGGACCGGGAGATATCGCCCCGCTCTGCGGGCGGCGTCCGCGTCAACGGCCATGGAGGGGCCCTTCGACGTCGACCTGCGTGTGCGAGCCCGTCCCGACAAGGTGGCTATCCTGCCCGGTGCGCCGAGCGACGTCTGGCGCTACACGGCCGAGCGAATCGTCGGGCCTGAAGATACCCTGACGCCCGTGGGTGAGAGTTATACGGGGCCATTGATTCGCCTGCGTCGTGGTCAGCGCTTGCGGGTACGCATCGACAACGATCTCCCCGAAGACACCACCGTGCATTGGCATGGTCTGCACGTACCACCGGACGTGGATGGTCAACCGCGCCTGCCGATCGCGCCAGCGACGAGCATGGCGGTCGCCTTCGATGTCGTGGATCGTGCCGGTCTGTACTGGTACCACCCCCATCCTCACGGCCCCGATGGTGGCCGGGTTGGCTTTCAGAGTTACGCCGGCCTTGCCGGTCCACTGATCATCAACGACGACGCCGAGCGTGCCTTGGAGCTCCCCGACGGAGAGCGGGAACTGGTCCTCATCCTGCAGGATCGCACCTTTAGCAATGGCAATGAGCTTCAGTACATCGACGATGGTGGCATGGGGGCGATGATGACCCGCATGCAGGGCTTTCGCGGGGAGCGGGTACTGGTGAACGGCCACCCGGACGCGCGACGCGAGGTGTCCACGCAGCCATATCGATTGCGCCTGCTCAACGGCTCCAACTCGCGCATCTACAAGCTGGCCTGGAGCGATGGCCGGGCGGTGACCGTCATCGGCACCGACGGTGGCCTGCTCGCCAAGCCCGAGCGGCGCCGCTCGGTCACACTGGCGCCGGCCCAACGGATCGATCTGTGGGTCGATTTTGGCGACACCGAGCCGGGAGAGTCCGTACAGCTGGTGAGCGAGGAGTACCAACTCGGCATGATGGGCGAGCGAATGGGCGACATGATGGACCGGGGCATGATGGGCGATCGAATGGGCGGCATGATGGATCGAGGGATGATGGGTGATCGAATGGGCGAGATGATGGATCGAGGCATGATGCGCGACATGATGGGAAGCGAGCGGCTCTCGCTAGTTACCTTCGCCGTCGTCGCACGGGCGAACGATGCGGAAACCCTGCCGGAACGCTTGGCTCAAGACCTGCCGGCCTCCCCGGTTCAGGCCGATACGCCAGTACGCCGCTTCGAGCTGGGCATGCGCATGATGCAGGGGTTCACGATCAACGGCCGGCAGATGGAGGGCGCGACGGTGGCAGATGACGAGATCGTCCGGCTGGCGCAGACGGAGATCTGGGAGTTCGTCAACAACACCATGATGCCGCACCCCATGCACGTTCATGGACTGCAATTCCTGGTTCAGGAGCGGATATCGGCGGGCGGCAAGACGGACCTGCACGATGGGATCATCGACGCGGGATTGCATGACACGGTGCTGGTGTTCCCGGAGGAACGGGTGCGCATCGCTCTGACCTTCAAGGACTTCGAGGGGTTCTACATGTACCACTGCCACACCATGGAGCATGAGGATGCCGGTATGATGCGCTACTTCAAGGTGGTGGCATAACGAACCGGTCTGGTTTCGATCACACCGTATTTCGATCACCTGGCAACCACACGGGATGACGATACAGATGTCCTTCTACGAGAATCGTGTTCTGCCGCATTTCCTCCACCTGGCGTGTGGCAACACGGTGGTCGATCGTCAGCGGGCGGCCGTGGTGCCGCAAGCCCGGGGCCGTGTTCTGGAGGTGGGTATGGGGTCCGGGCTCAATATTCCCCACTACGATCCGGACCGGGTCGAGCTGGTCTGGGGGCTCGAGCCTTCCGAAGGCATGCGACGCAAGGCCCGCCACAACGTCGCCAGCGCACAGTTCGAGGTGCGCTGGCTGGACCTGCCGGGCGAGGAGGTCCCTCTCGACGACAACAGTGTCGATACCGTAGTGCTCACCTACACCCTGTGCACGATTCCGGACTGGCACCGGGCGTTGGAGCAGATGCGTCGCGTGCTCAAGCCGGGTGGCCAACTGCTGTTCTGCGAACACGGCACGGCGCCCGACGAAGCCGTACGCCAGTGGCAGCGCCGTATCAATCCCCTGTGGCGCAGAGTGGCGGGGGGCTGCCATCTCAACCGCGACATACCCGAGCTTATCGGGCACGCAGGCTTCGGTATCCAGCGGATGGAGACGGGCTATCTTTCGAAGGTCCCGAGGTTCGCTGGCTTCAATTTCTGGGGGGCTGCTGTTCCCCGCTGATCAAGCTCGCGTGTAATGAGGCGATTCCCCGAACAACTGGCCATCCACTTCGATGGCGGTGCCATCCACGAACACTGGCACATAGCTCAGGGTCTTGACCTGATAGTCCAGGATCGGCGGCGCCAAGTGCCTTGCCCAGTAGCGAGCGATGCTCTGGAGCGCGTCGAGGTGGACCGTCCCCATGCGTACCAGGTATTTGCCGAGGCGGCCTCTCGCCGGCACGGTCTCGATGCCCAGCAGCTTCGCCGTGACCGGATCCTGACGAAAGGCGTCCAGATCGGACGCGCGCCATTGCCCGTGGCGAGGGAGGCCACCAGGCTCCAGAGTGTCTTCGCAACACTGGCGTCGTGCTTGAGGTGACTTTGCTAGGTGAACTGGCTCAGCAGGCCACTGAATAGCTATTAATAGACATTATTTAACCCTTGAGCGCCAGAATGCGCCTGGCACCGTTGAGCACAATGACCCCCGCGATGGTGCCGATAATCAGATCCGGATAATTGGTTCCGGTCCACGCGACCAAGGCGCCGGCGGTGATGACCCCCAGGTTGATCACCACGTCATTGGCCGAGAATATCCAGCTTGCCTTCATGTGCGCCCCGCCCTCTCGATGTTTGGATATCAGCAGCAGACAACTGGTATTGGCAATCAATGCGACGAATGCGATAGCCATCATCATCAGCGATTCAGGCTCGCTACCGAATACAAAGCGCCTGACCACCTCTGCGAGTACGCCAACCGCCAGAATCAGTTGGAGCACACCTGCAAGATGCGCGGCACGCACCTGCATTTTTACGCTATGCCCAACCGCATACAGGGCGAGCCCGTACACGGCCGCATCGGCAAAATTGTCTAGGGATTCTCCAATCAGGCCGGTGGAGTGCGCGATCAGGCCGGCCGTCATTTCCACCACGAACAGGACCGCATTGATACCGAGCAACCAACGCAGGGTGCCGGACTCCTGCGCGGCAGAGGCCGACGTGTCACCGACCGCCTTGATCGACTCAGGATCGGCAGCGGCCGTTTCCTGAAGCGAGGCTCCTAGCCCCAAGGTTGTCAGTTTTGCGGTGATGGGCTCGACCTCGCCGTCATGCACGACCTCTAATCGGCGGTTCGACAAGTCGAAGGACAGCACCCGAATCTCCTCAAAGCCGTTCAGGGCAAGGCGAATCATTCGCTCTTCCGATGGACAGTCCATCTTCGGCACGGCATAAACGCTGACCCATTTCCCCGATGCTTCGGAGGAGCGACGCATATCGGTATCCGCTATGGGCGTCGCATCGCCGTCACAGGGGGCTCCACAGGTTTTGCTCATGATACGACTCCACTTGAATATTATCGGGCTATCATTTAAAACCATATAGTCACTATAAGGTCAACAGAGCGGAGAGAATCCGTTGAGGAGGAGCTTGGTGCGTATTGGTCAGTTGGCAGAGTTGGTAGGGGTCGATACACAGACGATCCGCTTCTATGAACGACAGGGCCTGTTACCGTCGCCTGAACGGCAGGAGAACGGTTACCGTGTCTATACCGAGGAACATGGTGAGCGGCTGGCTTTCATTTGTCGCTGCAGAATCCTGGACCTGTCGCTAGCAGAGATTCACGAGCTACAGAGGTATCAGGACGACCCTCACCAACCTTGTGCCGCCGTGAACGCTTTGCTCGATGATCACATCTCTCACGTGCGCTCGCAGATAACCGCTCTACAGGCGCTTGAGAAACAACTCGTTTCACTGAGAGCGAGTTGCAACGATGGCCGGGAAGTTGAGGCGTGTGGGGTTCTTGCTGGAATTAGCGAGGGAAGCATGCACCAACAGTAGGTTGACGCATCAACCATTAAATCCGGATACCCCCCCAGCCGTGCATTAGGGCTTGTCTGAAAAGTGCCTACGCTCGGTAATACGGCGTTAAAAATCGGATCAACATGCTCATTTACACCCCGTAAGCTGCGCTGTCTCACCGATTTTTGCCTTGTCTAACCTTCGCTCGCCGACTTTTCGGACAGAGCCTAGAATGTACGAGAGTCTGAAGAAACGCCCCAGCGATCCTGTTCGCCAGGGCGCCGCTGTGCTGATGTATTGAACGCTACTCAGTCGCGGTTAGTCACCATTGCCCACTCGCAGGGCCACGAAGTAGGTGCGGCCTTCGCGGTTGAGCAGAACAGGCACCGCTTGATCATCTGGCAGGCGGGTCAGCATCTCCTTCAGCTGTTCCGGACTCTCTACCGGCTGCTGGCCCAGTCTGACCAGCACATCGCCGGGGCGAATGCCGACGGCAGCGGCATGTCCGGCGGGGGCCACCTTGACGATGCGCACCCCGTGATCGATGCCAAGCCGACGCTTCTCCATGTCGTTCAACGGCTGAACCGCGATGCCCAGTCGAACCGGGTCGCCATCGGATTGACCGGGGCCGGCATCCGGCCACTCGCCAACTTCCACCGTGATGGTCTCCTGCTGACCATCGCGCAACACGGAGAGATCAACGTCTTCGCCGGGGGCCGTCTCACCGATCAGGCGCGGCAGCGTGGTGGAGTGGTCCACTTCCTGGCCGTTCACCTCAAGGATGACATCACCGGCCTTGAGGCCGCCTTCTGTCCCAGGGCTGCCGGGCTCGACCTGGGCAATCAAGGCACCCTCGGCCTGCTCCATGCCGAAGGACTCCGCCAGGTCCTTGGATACCGGCTGGATGCTGACGCCCAGCCAGCCGCGGCTCACGTACCCCTCTTCACGGAGCTGGTTGGCCACATCCAGTGCCACATCAATGGGAATGGCGAAGGAGAGGCCCATGTAGCCTCCACTACGGGTCAGGATCTGGGAATTAATGCCCACGACCTCACCGTCGAGGTTAAACAGTGGTCCGCCCGAGTTGCCCGGGTTGATCGCCACATCGGTCTGGATGAAGGGAACGTAGACGTCTTGGGGCAGGGTGCGGTTGATGGCACTGATGATCCCGGACGTCACCGAGTGGTCGAAGCCGAAGGGTGAGCCTATGGCGGCGACCCACTGGCCGACCTGGAGGTTGTCGGAGTTGCCCAGTTGCAGGGTGGGTAGGTTATCCGCCTCGACCTTGAGGACCGCCACATCGGTCTTCTCGTCGGCCCCCACCAGCTCGGCCGAGAGTTCGCGACGGTCGTTGAGGCGCACCAGAATCTTGTCGGCCTCCTTGACCACGTGCGCGTTGGTCATGATGTAGCCGTCTTGATCGAAGATGAAGCCCGACCCCAGTGACCGACGCGGCTCTTCATTGCGATTGGGCGCACCGCCAGGTGGCATCGGGAAGCGGTCGTCGAAGAAGTCACGGA
This sequence comes from Halomonas sp. BN3-1, assembly GCF_003056325.1. Classification (NCBI taxonomy): domain Bacteria; kingdom Pseudomonadati; phylum Pseudomonadota; class Gammaproteobacteria; order Oceanospirillales; family Halomonadaceae; genus Halomonas; species Halomonas sp. BN3-1. The sequence continues at coordinate 23,050 of NZ_PYVV01000020.1, forward strand.
AGATCTCCGGCACCTCCTGCCCCCCAAATTGCCGTGAGGACGTCATGGACCTCTCGACCTTGCGGGAGGTGGAGATGTTGACCACGGCCGGCGCGGCCTCGTCGACCAGTTCCGTGAAGTCCGGCAGCTGTGGCTCGGCGAGGGCTGGCGTTGCCACCATCAGCAGTAAAGCTAAGCTCATCAGCCAGGCGTGCGAGTAAGGCTTGGGTATCACAATGGGCTCCTTCCGGGGGCATGGAACATGGTAGCCAACTTGGTACAGTGCCCACTATGCAAAGTTCCGTACTCCTAACCCCGGCTCGGCCTTCAACAGAGTTCGGGCTTGAAGCTTGAGTTGCTATAGGTTTTATACTGCTGGGTCATCAGGTGACACCACAAGGATGACGCATGGGACATCATCACGATCATCCCCATCTTGCCCCCACCTCTGGTGACCGTCGGGTGAGTATCGCCATCTGGGCCAACGGGATATTGACCCTTGCCCAGATCGTTGGGGGCATTCTGGCGGGAAGCCTCTCGCTGATCGCGGATGCGCTGCACAATTTTTCCGACATGGCTGCGCTTGTCATTGCGTTTGCTGCCCGCAAGATCGCGAGACGACCGCCCGACTCACAGATGACGTTTGGCTATGGCCGAATCGAGGTTGTCGCAGCGCTGATCAACTACACCACCCTCATTATCGTTGGCATTTATCTAATTTACGAAGGCTTCATGCGCATGATCGACCCGCCAGAGATTCAGGGCTGGATAGTCGTTATCATTGGCATTGTCGCTCTTCTTGTCGATGCGCTAACGGCCTTGCTCACCTGGTCGATGCAAAAACATAGCGTCAATATCCGCGCCCTCTTCCTGCACAACCTGTCTGATGCCTTTGCGTCCATCGCCGTGATCATCGGGGGCTCACTGATTCTGCTGTATGACATGCGTTGGGTAGACCCCGCGATTACGATCGGTATTGCACTCTATATTCTCTATCTTGCCTTTACGGAGATAGGTACCCCTATCCGGACACTGATGCTGGGCTCGCCACCCGATGTCGATGGTCAATCCGTCATTGATCTCCTGCGCAGCGTCGAAGGGGTTGAGGATGTGCATCATGTTCACCTATGGCAAATGCAGGAGAATACCGCCGCGCTTGACTGCCACGTGGTGACGACGGAAGCCGGCTGGCAGCAGCTCGAGGCGATCAAGGCGGATATCAAAGCTCAGCTGAAAGCGCGCTTTGGCATTGGCCACTCCAGCTTGGAATTCGAGCATATTGATTATGCACATCAGGATGCCAACCTTTATGGGCATGGATAACACGCCACTATTCGCCGACTTAGGCACCCAACAGCGGCTGAGCTCCACTCAGCAGTATCCTGAGCTTTTTTAAACCTAACTCTTTGAAGTTGAGAGAAAAATGTACAAAAAGGCGACGTTTATCCTGGCCGGAGCGTTGATGCTGACGGCCATCATCGTGATCGTGTCGAGGCCCTCGTTGTTGGGCATGGGCGCCGAGACGGCGAGCCGAGAGGGTGCACAGGCCGAGAATTCGCTGGTGCGCGCGCACTCGCCGGTCCTAGGATCGGAAGAGGCACCGGTGACGGTCGTGGAGTTCTTCGACCCGGCCTGTGAGGCCTGCCGTGCCTTCTATCCGCTGACCAAACGCATCCTGGAAGCCTACCCCGAGAAGGTGCGGCTGGTGGTGCGCTACACCCCCTTCCACGGAGACGTATCCGAAACCGCCATTCGCGTGCTCGAAGTGGCCAGGCGCCAGGATGCCTTCCAACCGGTGCTGGAGGCGCTGCTGGCTCGGCAGAGCCAGTGGGCGGCTCATGGCAGTGTCGATGAGGAAGCGATCATGGAGATCGCCAGCGAGGCCGGACTGAACAGAGCCACAGCCGAAGAGCAGCTCAATTCACCAGAGGTACAGGCGGTCTTCGACCAGGACAAGGCTGACGTCGAGGCCAACCAGATCAGCAAGACGCCGACCTTCTTCGTCAATGGCGAGCTGTTGGACCCCTTCGGCATGCAGGAGCTGGTCGACGCCGTTAACCGTGAGGTAGCCGAGGTCTCCGGCGAAGGGGATGCATCATGACACGACGCTGGTTGCTAGCGGGACTGATGGTCCTGAGCCCCGTGTTGGCTGAAGCCCGTTGGCAAGAGCGTGCCGGATTATCACCGGCCAAGCCGGTATCGGCCAGGGCACAAGGTCGCGTCGCCCAAGAGCTCACTGTGGCACCAGGGGATACCCTGGACGCACTGCTGCAGCAGCTTGGCGTGGATGCCGAGATGCGCACCCAAGCGGCGACCTCGCTGGCGAACAGGTTCGACCCGAGACGATTGCTGCCCGGAGATCGTATCACTTTCACCTCTATGGCGACGGGACAGCCGGTGTCGGTGGCCATCGAGCGTGACTCGGGTATTCAGTACGTCGTCACCCTGGGTGAGCGTCCGTCGACGCGCATTGTCCAGCCTCGCCTCGACACCCTGACCTTGGGTCGTGAAGTAGATGTCAAGACGTCACTCTATGCCGCCTTGGAGGCTGAGGAGATACCCAGGCGTTTCGCAGCAGAGCTTGACATGCTGCTGGGCGGACTCATGGACACACGCCGTGATATCGCGGGGGGCGAGCGCCTGCAATTACTGTGGGAAGAAGATCGCCGTGAGGATGGCACTCGAGTCGGGCCTCCCCGTCTGACCTATATGAGGTTGGTTGACCAGGGGGAGCGGCTGGAGGTGCTGTGGCCGGCGGACCAGAGAACCACCGTGATGCTATTTAAAAATGGTAGCCTCTTGGACTCCTTGCAGATTCCGGTTCTCGGCGCACGCCTGACATCTCCCTTCGGCAACCGGCGCCATCCCGTATCCGGAGAGGTCCGACGTCATGACGGTATCGATCTTGCCGCGCCTCGCGGCACCCCGGTCATGGCCACCGCACGGGGGCGCATTTCCTTCATCGGTCGCCGGGGAGGTTATGGTCGTGTCGTCGAGATAGAGCACGAGACGGGCACCATCAGTCGCTATACGCACCTCAGCCGGTTCGTCGCCAGGCTGGCGGTCGGGGACTCCATCAAGGCCGGCGAAAAACTGGGTGAGGTAGGGGCCTCCGGACTCGCCACGGGGCCCAACCTGCACTACGAGGTGAGAGTGGATGACCGCCCCGTGGATCCTCTCGAGGAAGGGCAACTCATCCTTCTGAGTGAGTCACCCACACGCCAGGAGTATCGCAGCGCACTTTTCGAGGCTCGGACACGTCTGCAAAAAAACATTGGAACGTCCGCTGCTCCCGATCTGGCCGCATTGGACAATCGATAAGCCACCAGGCGGGCTTGCGATGCAACCCGCCTCGGTGGGCACGATCTGCCTATCGTCATGAGACCCTACCGCCTCAGCGGCAATCGCTTCACCCGGGAAGGGGTTATGGAAGGTATCTCGACAGTCACGCTGGGTTTTTAGGCAGCCTCACCGCCGGCGTGATGGTGTATGTCATTGGCCATGAGATCACTCCCGAGACCATCGCAGCGGTCACCAGAACAAGGCGACCCTGGGAGTCTCAATGGAGCATGGTGATCATGCTGCTCCTGAATGTCTCAACTAGGGCACGCTGGGACGCGCAGGAGGTTACCCAAAGTCGTGAGCGCCTTTGTGGGCTGTCTCACTGATACACAGCTGGTGATCACTCAGCACCTCGATGATCCGGCAGCTTTCGACTTTCCCCCCATCACACTGGCTCACCATCCGCCTGAGCTCGTCACGCAGTGCCGAGAGCCGCTGCAGACGTGACTCCACTTCCTCCAGGTGATGCTTGGCAACGGCATCGACCTCCTGACAGGACATGTCGGGCTGGTCGGACATCGCCAGTAGCTCACGTACCGCATCCACCGAGAAGCCGAAGTCCCGGGCATGGCGAATGAAGGTCAGCCGTCTGACGGCGCGCTCGTCGTAGCGACGCTGACCCCCTTCAGTCCGTAAGGTGTTTTCAAGCAGCTCGATGCGCTCATAGTAACGCACCGTTTCAGGCTGGCAGCCGGTACGGCGAGCCAACTCCCCGATACCGATGGCATGGCTAATCTCCGGCATCCTGATGCTCCTCTTGCATGACTTGAACCTGTAGTTGCTACAGGGATTATGCTTCCGGACAAGATTAAGACATTCGGAGAGGCAGCGCCATGACCGAACCAACGCAAGGCACCATCCCGTCGACGCTGACACTGCAGGTGGAAGGCATGGACTGCGGCGGCTGCGAGCGCAAGGTAGAGGCCGCTCTGGGCCGCCTGGAGGGCATCGGGGAGGTGTCGGCCAGTTCGGTCACCGGATCGGTGAGGATTCACCCTCAACAGGATACGACGCCTTCTCATGAGGCGATCGAGCGGATCCTTAACGAGCTCGGCTACCAGCTTGCCACCGATGATGAGGGAGATGAGGCGGATGCCGCTCCGGCCTCTTGGTGGCAGACCGCCAAGGGACGCTTGGTGCTCGTCACGGGGGGGCTGCTGGCTCTGGCCTTCGTTCTCCGCCTGGTCTGGCCTAGCCTAGGCAACTGGCCCTTCGTCGCGGCCACCCTGGTGGGGTTGGTGCCCATTGCACAAGGCGCCTGGGGTGCGCTGAAGATGCGCAACCCCTTCACCATCGAGATGCTGATGAGCATCGCCGCCTTGGGGGCCCTGGCCATCAATGCCGCCGCCGAAGCGGCGGTGGTGGTCTTCCTGTTCGCCGTAGGCGAGTTGCTGGAGGGGGTGGCCGCGTCGAGGGCGCGACGCAGCATCTCGGCCCTGGCGGACCTGACGCCGTCCACGGCGAGGCTGATGGAGGATGGGGATACCCGTGAGGTCTCGGCCGCCTCGCTCACGCCTGGGCAGCGAGTCCTGGTGCGACCGGGCGACCGCGTGCCCTGCGATGGACGTATTCTGACCGGCGAATCCGACCTGGATGAGTCACCGATCAACGGGGAGTCGGTGCCCCGCACGCGGGCGCCGGGGGACGACGTCTTTGCCGGCACGGTCAACCTCGATGCCGCCCTGGAGGTGGAGGTAACCCGCGGCGCCGAGGACAACACCATCGCACGGGTCATCCGCCTGGTGGAGGAGGCCCAGGCCGCCAAGGCGCCGGTGGCACGTTTCATCGACCGCTTCGCTCGCTACTACATGCCGGCGGTGGTGGGGCTCGCCCTGCTGATGGCGGTGGTGCCGCCGCTGGTCTCGACCATGGCCTGGTCGGAATCGATCTATCGCGCCCTGGCCCTGCTGTTGATCGCCTGTCCCTGTGCTCTGGTGATCTCAACCCCCGCGGCGATCGCTGCCGGCCTCTCGGCGGGCGCCCGGCGGGGCCTGCTGATCAAGGGCGGCGCGGTGCTCGAACAGCTGGGTAAGCTGCGGACGGTGGCGCTGGACAAGACCGGCACCCTCACCGCCGGCACCCCCAAGGTCACCGACGTGGAGGACTGGGCCACTGGCCAGGGCACGCAAGAGATCCTGAGGCTGGCGGCTGGGATGGAACGTGACTCCAGCCACCCCATCGCCACGGCCATCCTCGCCCACGCTGAGCAGTTGGGCCTTTCCCTTCCACTGGCGAGTGAGAGCCGCGCCCTGTCGGGCCGAGGGGTCTCCGGTCGGGTCGAGGGGCGTGAGTTGAGCCTGATCACCCCCCGCCACCTGGCAGAGCAGGCCGCCCTCGATCACGATCTGACCGCTCGGATCGCCGAGCTGGAACACGCCGGCAAGACTCTCGCCGTGCTGGTCGAAGGCGAGCGCCCGCTGGGCCTGATCGCCGTGCGCGATGAACCTCGCGACGATGCCCGGGAGGGGCTGACGGCGCTGTCGCGCCTGGGCGTGCAGGCGGTGATGCTCAGCGGTGACAATGCGCGTACCGTCGCGGCCATCGGTGACAGCCTGGGCATCGAGGCACATGGCGAGCTGATGCCCGAGGAAAAGGCCCAGCGCGTTCGTGACTGGCAGGCCGCCGGCCGAGGCCCAGTCGGCAAGGTGGGCGACGGTATCAACGATGCGCCGGCGCTGGCCGCGGCAGAGGTGGGCATCGCCATGGGCGGCGGCACGGATGTGGCACTGGAAACCGCGGATGCGGCGCTGCTCAAGAACCGCGTCGGCGGCATCGCCGAGCTGATCGCCCTGTCCCGGGCCACGCTGCGCAACGTCAAGACCAACGTCGCCCTGGCGCTGGGCCTGAAGGCCATCTTCCTGGTGACCACGGCGCTGGGCATCACCGGCATGTGGATCGCGGTGATGGCGGATACCGGCGCCACCGTGCTGGTGACCCTGAACGCCATGCGGCTGCTGGGCTATCGCTTCTCGCCAGGCAATAATGCCACGACTGGCTCGGCAAGCCCGCGCTACCAGGAAGCCACGTCATGAGGACAGAGCGGATACCGACAGTGCCGCGCCGCTGGTACTGGTTGGCATTGGCCGTTATGGTCGGCCTGGCCGACCAGGCCATCAAGGGGCTGGTGCAGGCGCTGATGCCGTATGGCCAGACCATCCCGCTAGCCCCGTTCTTCAATTGGGGCCACTGGTGGAACACGGGAGCGGCCTTCAGCTTCCTCGCCGATGCAGGCGGCTGGCAGCGCTATCTCTTCTTGGGCCTGACGGGGATGGTGACTATTGTCCTGACGATCCTGCTGTGCAGGCCCAGGCCCCGTCTGGAGGCGCTGGGGTACAGCTTGATGCTGGGTGGCGCGCTGGGCAATGGCATCGACCGCCTGGTACGAGGGTATGTCGTAGACTACCTGGACGTCTACTGGCATGAGTGGCACTGGCCCGCCTTCAACCTGGCGGATATCGCCCTGTTCCTGGGTGTCATCGCCTTTGCGATTGCGGCCTTACGTGAGCGTCCCTCCCCCAGAGCGTCTGAGTAACGGCATGGATGCAGAGAACCTGCCAGTCCGGTACATGACGCTTGCCGGCCGGATCTCTCCGGCCCTCGGCTGTTTCCTGGCCCTGACCGCCGGGGGACTGACCACTCTCAGCGCCGCGCCCTTTGCGCTGTGGTGGCTGGGCCCGGTGGCGGTGGCACTGGTCTATTCCGGCATCCATGTCCTGACACCCGCTCAGGCCGGCCTCCGCGGCTGGTGCTATGGGGTGGGCCTGTTCGGCTCCGGTGCCTCCTGGGTCTTCGTCGCGATCCACGACTACGGCTATACGGGGGCGCCCCTGGCGCTCTTCCTCACCGGCCTGTTCGTGGCCAGCCTGGCGCTGTTCTTCGCCGTCCCCTTCTGGCTCTATCGCCGCGTCACGGGCCCACGCCTGGCCTTCCTCAGCTTCGCCGGCATCTGGGTACTCAGCGAGTGGCTGCGCACCTGGCTGTTTACCGGGTTTCCCTGGCTGCTGCTGGGCACGTCCCAGGTAGACTCGCCGCTGGCGGCCTGGGCCCCGGTGGGCGGGGTCTATCTGCTGTCGCTGATCACCGCCCTGACCGGCACCCTGGGCGTGGAACTGCTGAGACGACGCTGGTGGGCCGCGGCGCCCATCGCTGTTCTCTGGCTAGCCCCGATGGCCTTGCCGACCCAGTGGACCCTCCCGGCCGGCGAGCCGCTGCGGGTCGCCCTGCTGCAGGGCAACCTGGATCAGGCGATCAAGTGGACTCCCGAGGGGCAGCGCGAGGCGGCCAGTATCTATACGGCGTTGACCCTTGCACAGTCCAACGACTTCGACCTGGTTGTCTGGCCCGAGGCGGCCCTGCCGATGCTCGAGGAGGAGGCCCGGCCAATACTGGAGCGGGTGCAGTCCAACCTCGCCCCCGACACCGCCTTGCTCACCGGCATCCTGCAGCGCGACGGCGGCGACTACTACAACGGCGTGATCGGCCTGGGTAACGCCGAGGGAAAGTACCGTAAGGCGCGCCTGGTGCCCTTCGGCGAGTACCTGCCGTTGGAGAGCCTGCTCGCCGGCACCATCGCCTTCTTCGACCTGCCCATGCCCACCATGACGCCTGGCACCGACGATCAGGAACCGCTGCGCGCCGCCGGAACCACCATCGGTAACGCCATCTGCTACGAGATCATCTATGCCGACCGGGTGGCCGAGCAGGCGCGCGACGCCGAGCTGCTGCTGACGGTCTCCAACGACACCTGGTTCGGACGCTCCATCGGCCCCCTGCAGCATCTGCAGATGGCCCGCCTGCGCGCCCTGGAGAACGGCCGCTATCTGATCCGCGCCACCAGCAACGGGGTGACCGCCATCGTCGATACTCAGGGCCGTGTCACGGCCCGCGCACCACAGTTCTTGGCGACGAGCCTCCGCGGCGAGGCGCTGCCCATGGTGGGGAACACACCGTTCACACGTACCGGTAGCTGGCCGACCTGGGTGTTGGCCGCCTTACTGGTGCTGCTTGGATGGAAACTCAACACACGTCGGTCTGGATGATAATAGTCCAGTCGAAAAGGGAGAGAATAATGGCTTTATCGGAACGTCACTCTAGTACAGCGAGGAAAGGTCCATGGTGGCAGCTCCGAGCACGCTCAGTGGTGGGGGTGCTGGTCGGTTGGCTGGCACTCATTAGCGTTGCTCAGGCCGAAGAGGAGAACGAGTGGCCCCGCGGCCACTATCCGCTGCCTGAGGAAGGCAATGTGATCGGCGACACCTACCGCATAACGGTGGATGATCGAGGAGATACCCTGCTCGATATCGCCAGGCGACACAACCTGGGGTACAGGGAGATCGTGCGCGCCAATCCGGATGTGAGTCTCTGGATTCCCGGCGAGGGTACCGAGGTGACCATACCCGGGCGCTTCATCCTGCCCGATGCTGAGCGCACCGGGATCGTCATCAACATCGCCGAGCTGCGCCTCTACTACTATCCGGAGGTTGACGATGGTGAAACGCCACGCGTTGAGACCTATCCCATCGGCATCGGTCGTGAAGGCTTCGGTACCCCCCTCGGTGTCACCGAAACCACCATGAATATCGAGAACCCTGCCTGGTACCCACCCGAGTCGGTCCAGCGTGAAGCCAGGGCACGCGGTGAGAAGGCGCCCAGCGTGGTGCCTCCGGGTCCGGATAATCCACTGGGGGATCATGCCATTATCCTGGGTTTCGACGGTTACTTGATTCATGGCACCAACCAGCCGGATGGTATCGGCATGCGTGCCAGCCGTGGCTGTATTCGCATGTTCCCTGAGGACATCGAGTCGATTTTCGACCGCGTGCCACCGAACACCCAGGTCCAAATCGTCAACCAACCCATCAAGATCGGCTGGGAGGAAGAGCAGCCGCTGGTTCAGGCATTCCCGCCGCTGGAAGAAGAAGGGCACAGCATGTCCGCGTTGGAAGACACCGTCACACGCCTCAACCAACGCGGTGTCGAGGGCTTGAGCTTCGATGATGGACAGCTTCGCGGCCTATTGGATGACCCCAGCGGTCGCATGGTGTCCCTGAACCCCAAGCCGGCGCCGGAACCGGATAGAAAGCACGACACTGGCTACAAGGGTATCTACGCAGAAATCGCGCTGCGTAGGCCATGACGACGACATGGCGAGTCTTGTCAGTCTCGTGAGCTGACTCGGTCGTGGCTTATCCAAGGTCTATCGCCCTCTGCATGGCCACTGGCGGTGCGTTGGGGCTCGGCCTTCCTCGCCTACCAGGCACCGAGGTGCGGGCTCTGGCTTTGCCTGCGTTTATAGGCCCACCTTGCCGCATGGTGCGGCGGGCTCCTAAGCTCACCATTGGCGTGCCGATTCTGGGGAGGGAAGGGCTATCGAGCTCGACGTCGCTCTGGGCTACCTGCTGCCGTGGGAGTTCTCACTGACCTGGTCGGCGAGCTGCCTGCTGGCCATCGTGCTCTACCTGCGAGGCCTGCGGCAGCGCAGACGGCGCGGCGAGGCCACCGGCGCGGGCCGAATCCTGGCCTACCTGCTGGGTGTCGCCACCATCTATGGCGTCACCCAGACTCATTACGACTACCTCGCCCAGTACATGTTCTTTACCCATCGGGCCCAGCACCTGGTGCTGCATCACGCCGGCCCCCTCCTGATCGCCCTGGCCGCCCCCTTGCCGGTACTGGCAGACGGCTTGCCGACTCGAATCAGACCCTTCCCCGGGTGGAGCCTGGCCGCGCGCCTGCTGCGTCCTGTTTATCGGACTCTGCAGCATCCACTGATCGCCCCCCTACTGTTCGTCGGGCTGATCTATTTCTGGCTGATTCCCGAGATCCACTTCGACGCCATGCTCAGCGCTGATCTCTATCAGGTGATGAACTGGAGCATGGCGCTGGATGGGTTGCTGTTCTGGTGGCTGATCCTGGATCGCCGCTCGCCGCAACAAGGCGGTCTCGGCTATGGCAAGCGTGTCGCCATCCTGTTGGCGGTGATCCCCCCGCAAATTCTCCTGGGCGCCTATATCACCTTCAGTCGCGACGTGATCTTCGATGTCTACGAGGTTTGCGGTCGCGCCTGGCCGCTGGATCCTCTGACTGACCAACTCCTCGGCGGCCTGCTGACCTGGATTCCCGCCTCGATGATGAGTGCCATTGGGGTTCTGATCATTCTCAGCTTTCTGTTCCGTGACGCCCGCAAGGAGGATGCCGCTGATGTCTCTCACGCCACACGCTAGTCTGCCGCGCCTGGCGAAACGCTGGTGCTGGGCCTTCCTGCTGCTGATCGCGACGCCCGGCACGGTGGCTGCTGCCGAACTGCAGGTCAGCGAGGCGCGTCTTCGGCTTCTGCCCGGGGACCTGCCCGCGGCAGGCTATTTCACCCTCACGAATACCAGTGAGAAGGGCGTCACCCTGACAGGAGCGGATAGCCCCGCTTTCGGCAATGTCACCATGCATCGCACTGTCAATCAGGATGGCATCACCAGTATGCAACCCGTCGCCCAATTAGAACTGGCAGCGGGGGAGCAGATCGAGTTCGCACCGGGGGGCTATCATCTCATGCTCATGAAACGGACTCGCCCCCTCGTTGTTAGTGACGACATCGAGGTGAACCTTCATTTCGCCGGCGAGCAGCGACAGCGTGTCACCTTCCGCGCCGTGGCGCCGACAGCACAGTAGGGGGAGCAGGATGCACCGATGGATCATGGCACTATTCGTGACCCTATGGCTTGCGGGCTGCAGCGAGCCGCCTTGGCAGACCAAGGATATCTCGGGGCTCATGCCTCCCCTGGCGTTCGAGCTTGTCGACGAGAACGGCAAAGACGTCAACGCCGATCAGTTCCTCGGCAAGAGCACACTGCTGTTCTTCGGCTTCACTCACTGCCCCGATGTCTGTCCCACCACCCTCGCGCGCCTCGACGCCGCCACCCAACGCATGGATGAGGCGGCGCGCGACGACATTCAGGTGCTCTTCGTCTCGGTCGACCCTCGTCGCGATGACGCCGAGACGTTGCGAGAGTACACGGATGCCTTCGGCCCCCAGTTCATCGGCCTCACGGGGGATAAAGCGGCCCTCGATGAACTGACACGCCGCTATCGGGTGACCTACGGGTATGGCGAAGAGGACAGCGAAGGCAACTATGATGTGTCGCACTCCAGCGCTGTTTTCGCCTTCAATGATCAGGGAGAGGCGCGCCTGCTGATCCGCGACAGCGATCCTATGGAGGCCGTGGTTGCCGACCTCGAAAGGCTTGCCAGCGGTGCCTGAGTAGTCACTGTCCATCGCCCCTATCTTCCGTAGAGGATCGGTACGGTTCAGGGGGCTGCCGAGGGGGGCTTGGCTAGGAGTACGGTGCAAGGTTCGTCGTTGCGCCTTGAGGCAGCCGAACACCACGTTCGATCACATTTTACTCCTGGAAATTGGATGGGGAGCTGCAAGGGCTATGTGTGAGAGGGCTCCGGGATCAACTTGCCTGGCACCCATCTCAGGTACACCACCATGCCGAACAGCTCGACCAGCGACTGGAAGACGATGACCACCACGGCGGCTTGCCAGGCATCGGGCAGCGTCAGGGCGATGGGTAGCACCACGAAGGAGTTGCGTGTGCCGAAGCTGAAGGTCAGAGTCCTGGCTGATGGCGCGGAGAGCCGGAAGAGCTTGCCGAGGGTCTTGCCCAGGATGGCGGCAAAGGCCAGGTAGGCGACGAAGATCGGCAGCACTTGCAGCAAGACCCCGCCGAGGCCGGCCACGGTCGTCACCTGGGAGGCCGCGATGACAAAGACCACCAGTGCCAGCAGGGGTACGGGCAGTAGGCCCAGGCCATGAACCCACCGTCTGGCATTGAGGTGACGCTCGGCCAGCCGCTCGGTCACCCAGGCCAGGGCCAAGGGGGTGAGAATCAATCCCGCGAAGGCGCTGAGGAGGTGGGTGCTGATCGCTGCCTGGAACCACTCCGCGCCCAGAAAGAGCCAGAGATAGACCGGTAAAGCCAGCAACTGCATGAGCAACAGCACCGGCGTGGCGGCAATGGCTCGGCCCGCATCGCCCTTGCCTAGGTGGGTGAAGCTGATGAACCAGTCGGTGCAGGGGACCAGCAGCACCAGTAGTACGCCGGCCTGCACGGCGGGCTTCAGAGGCAACATGGCCATCAGCCCACCTAGGACCATGGGAATCACCACGAAATTACCGAGCAGCAGCGCCGCCAGGAAGCGCCAACCCTTAAAGCCCTGGCCGATCCGCGTCAGCGGCACCTGGGTGAAGGTGGCATAGAGCAACCCACCAAGCAGCGGCCAGAGGAAGGCTTCGAGCCGGGCAGTCGCGTCTGGCTGGCGAAGCCCGATGGCCAGGCCCGCCAGGATAAAGAGTAGATAGATCCAGGATTGCTGCCGTTCCATCCAGTCGCGCACGGGCAAGCGTCCCTCTCAGTGTTCCAGTAACAACCCGTCGGCCTGCCAGGCCCGTTTACCGCCCACATAGTGGAAGACCGCCGTGTAGCCGAGGCGGGTCAGGCGCTCGGCGGCACGGCCGGCCCGCTAGCAGTCCTCGCTGGCGCAGTACACGACGATGGTCGCCTGCTTGTCGGGAAGCCGTCGGGGCGCCTCGTCCAGGATATCGTCGGAGACGATGTTGATGGCCCCCGGCAGGTGCCCCTTGGCGAAGGCAGCGGCCGGCAGGGTATCCACCAGGGCGACGTTCCGGTACCGCCGCTGCCAATCCCGCAGGGTCGCGGTATCGATCGTTGGCATGGCAGATCTCCGGGCTCAGGCGTGAGACGGCTTGGCAACGTAGCGGTCCAGTCCCCACAGTAGCAGGCCGAACAGCAGGTGCGGCAGGGCGGACGCCGGGATCAGCTGGGGACCGATCGCCAGGCCGGCGAACCCCCAGCCCACCACGGGGAAGAACACCACCAGGATCACCCCCCATAGCACGGCGGCCAGGCCCAGCGCGGTCGGTAGGGTCTTGCGCGGGAAATAGCGCACGAACACCCCCGACCAGAAAGTCACGTAGGCCGTATGGAAGAGCTGGCCGACTGGCAACGGCAGAGACCGCCCTAGCAGAGTCTCGGCGAAGGCCAGGGAAGGTGGCTGCGGGAAGGGCGATACGCCGGCTTTCAGCAATGTCACCATCACGATGGCGGTCAGCGCCGACACCGCGATGCCGATGCCGATAGACCTGAGCCAAGAAGGTTTGGCGCGAGTGGTTTGGATCATCTTGCGCTCCTCTTGATGACGTTGATGAGTGATCTTTGAGAAACCGGCGGCACCTTACCGGCTGCCGGAGGTGGGGCAGCGGGGGCCACAGCTGGCGTCTGACTCACGACAGCAAGCGCCGACCAGGTGGTCCGTCATTGCCAGCAAGGCGTCGAACTCCGCGCGGTAATAGACGAACTGGCCCTCACGGCGCGACGCAACCAGGCCTGCGACCGCGAGTTTCTGCAAGTGGAAGGTCAGTGCATTCGGCGCCGTACCCAGCCGCTCGGCGAGCTTGCCTGCCGCCAGGCCGGCAGGCCCTGCCGCCGCTAGCTGACGAATGGCCGCCAGGCGGACGGGGTGAGCAAGAGCGGCTAGCTTGGCTGCCACGAGGTCATCATCATATTGGTCCATGATTCAACGTTAGATGAAACAATGATTTCATGCAATATTGAAATCATTACCCCGCACAGCAGGACAACTGCGTCACGTCCTTGGTGAAGGTCTGGGCGCAGAGCTTGAGGCCTTCCACCATGGTCAGGTAGGGGAACAGCTCATCGCCGATGGCCTGTACCGTCATGCGCGCGCGGAGTGCCATCACTGCCGTCTGGATCAGCTCGCCGGCGTCCCCCGCCACCGCCTGCACCCCCAGCAACCGCCCCGAGTCGCGTTCGGCCACCATCTTGATGAAACCACCGGTGTCGAAATTGACCAGCGCACGCGGCACGTTCTCCAGATCGAGCACGCGGGTCTCCACGTCAAAGCCCTGCTCGAGTGCCTGGGCTTCCGTGAGGCCGACGGTGGCCACCTGGGGATCGGTGAAGATCACCTCCGGCATGGCGCTGAGGTCTAGGGTGGCATCGCCCCCGGTCATGTTGACGGCGGCCCGACTGCCCCCGGCGGCGGCGACATAGACGAACTCCGGCTGATCGGTGCAGTCACCGGCGGCATAGAGGCTCGGTACCGTGGTTTGCAGGTGCTCATCCACCAGAATCGCCCCGCGCACGGTTTCCACGCCGATGCTCGCCAGGTTCAGGGCCTCGGTATTGGGTGTCCGTCCGGTGGCCACCAGCAGTTGGTCCGCACGAAGGGTCCCGGCGTTGGTGTCCAGCACGAACTCGCCATTGGTATAGTCCACGCGGCTGGCCTGGGACTGATTGAGCACCTCGATGCCCTCGCAGTAGAAGGCTGCCTCTACGGCCTCACCCACCGCCGGGTCTTCCTGGGAGAGCAGACGGCTGCGGGCCAGCACCGTGACCCGGCTGCCCAGCCGGGCGAAGGCCTGGGCCAGTTCCAAGGCCACCACCGAGGCCCCGATCACGATCAGCTGTTCGGGAAGGGTGTCCAGGGCCAGTGCGCTGGTGGAGGTTAGGTATGGGGTATCGGCCAGGCCCGGCACCGGCGGCTCTGCCGGTCGGGCGCCGGTGCCGATGAAGGCGCGATCGAAGCGGACGGTTTGCTCGCCGCCCTCATTCAGCGTGACCGTCAGGCTATGGGCATCGACGAACCGCGCCTCCCCCTTCAGGACCGTGATGGCCGGGTGGTCGCGGAGTATGCCTTCATACTTGGCATCGCGCAGTTCCTCGACACGCCGCTGTTGCTGCTCGAGCAGCTTGGCCCGATCTACCACCGGCGCTTGGCTGCTCAGGCCGGCATCGAAGGGGCTTTCCGTGCGCCAGTGGGCGATATGGGCCGCGCGAATCATGATCTTGGAAGGTACACAGCCGGTGTTGACGCAGGTGCCGCCGAGGGTGCCGCGTTCTATCAGGGTGATGCGGGCGCCGCGTTCGGCGGCCTTTAGAGCCGCCGCCATGGCGGCTCCACCGCTGCCGATCACCGCGATGTGCGGGTTCTTGTCATCACTCATGAGGGGAATTCCTTGAATCGGTAGAGGCGTTGTCACCCCAGGCGTCGTATTGCTTCTTGCGCCATAGCGCATAGAGGGTCAGGCCGATGAAGAAGGCCAGGGCAGGAAGCAGCACCACGTCCAGATAGCCGGTCAGTGCCGCCAGGCCAACGGTGCCAAGCAGGATCACCAGGATGGGTGTAAAGCAGCACAGCGCCATCAGGACGGTGCCAATCACGCTTGCGCGCAGCAGGGTCTTGGGGTTCTTCATGGTCACTCCCGATCCGCTTCCGAGGGTGTCGGGGATGAGGGGTAGCCGGCGTTGGTGGTGGCTTCGGTCAATGCTTCGACGGACGTTCGTGAATCGTCGAAGGTGACCACCGCCTCACGATCCGGGTAGCTCACATCGACTTGCGAGACGCCGTCTACCTTGTTGAGGGCGGCCTTGACGGTGAGAGGGCAAGCGGCACAGGTCATGCCCGGCACCGACAACGTCACGGTCTGCGGGGCGGCCCAGGCCGACGTAGCGAGCGTCGCGGAAAGCACAATACAGGCAGCGAGTCGTTTCATGGTGATCTCCTCTTAATAGAACAGGGGCAGGAGGTAAGGAAACAGCAGCGCGATCAGCACCAAGGCAGCGACGATCCAGAAGATGGCTTTATACGTCGTGCGAACCTGTGGCATCGCGCAGGTTTCGTCTGGCTTACAAGCGGTGGCAGGCCGGTAGATTCGGCGCCAGGCGAAAAACAACGCCACCAGTGCCACTCCCACGAAGAACGGGCGATAGGGTTCCAGGGCCGTCAGGTTGCCGATCCAGACGCCCGAGAAGCCCAGTGCGACCAGCACAAGCGGCCCGAGACAGCAGGTCGAAGCGAGGATCGCAGCGAGGCCGCCGGCTGCCAGGGCACCACGACCGTTCTTGGATTCCGGCATGAGATTGTCCTTCTGAATTCTTGGTCGATACGCTAACGTTACTTCCGTAGTCAACTACGGAGTCAAGCTCGATGAATGAGGCACCGGAAAATCTGACCATCGGCACCTTTGCCCAAGCGGCCGGGGTCAATGTGGAAACGATCCGCTTCTATCAGCACAGGGGGTTGTTGCCGACGCCGGAGCGCCCTCCTGGCGGCATCCGGCGCTATGGCAGCGCCGACGTGGCGCGCGTGAAATTCGTGAAAGCGGCGCAGCGGCTGGGATTCAGCCTGGACGAGATCGGGCAGCTACTGGCTCTGGAGGATGGTGCTCATTGCAGCGAGGCGGCGGAACTGGCGTCACAGCGGCTTGACGACGTGCGCGCCCGGCTGGCTGATCTGACCCGCATCGAGGTCGCCTTATCCCGGCTGGTCGATGAATGCCATGTGCATCAAGGGAAGGTGTCGTGCCCGCTGATCGCCGCCCTGCATGACTGGTAGGTCATGCAGGGGCTCGTCGTTGTGGTGCTGCCAGCTTCTGACATTCCATGCAGCCATCTTTTGAAACTTACAGTCTTGAAGAACTCCGACATGCGATGCAGCGAAGACCTTGACAGCTGTTGGGGGCCAGCAGGGCTTCCATGATGGAGTTGATACGTCTGTTGGGTGAAAATTTCATGCTTGGCCTCCCAAGTTAGTGGGCTGTGGATAGAGATGGCGACGTTATTGCGCCGTGCCGCCCTGTGCGGCGTTTTATGTCGCTACCTAATGATTTCCGTATCTCACAGCATAAAAGCGGCTCTGGGCCGCTCAGCGCCATTTCGTGGGAAAGAGGGTGGTGATCGAGACGATATGTCGCCTCTACTGTCTCGGCCGTGTAGTCGCCTAGCTTGAGAAGCCTGAGGTATCACCGCTAACGAGGGGGATCGGGAAGAGCGGGTGCCGGAGGTCCGTGTGATAGGCTTTGCGAGATATTCGATGGCGAAAAGGCACGAGGTAGGGAATGACGGATCATAGTCAGGATAACCACGAGTCTCATACAGTGGGACACGAGGGAGCTAGTACCAGGCACCGGCGGCAGAGGTTTGGCCTGAGTGAGCATTGGCGTGAGCAAGCTAGGAAGGTGGCTTCTGATGAGCTTGATGATGCCGCAGAGACTTCACCTATGCCCGATACAGGACCTTCTTTTTCGTTTCCCAATGCATCACACGATGATGAGCCACCGGTCACTGTGAAGTCGCTCTTTCACGACCCCGAAACTCAGAGCGTACTCAATGCACCTTGGCCCTAAAGCCCATCGGAACCTGTGTTAAGCAATGAGCCTGTTGCTGCTCGTTTTGGAGTTATCGTCAAATCTGGTGGATGGCGGTCAGGCCGCATTCCTGTCTGATTGATCGGCTACCTGCTCCCCGTCCTGGAACTTGACGTTGCTGACGACCAGCTCCAACTTCTGGAAGTGCTTGATCCGCCTCCAGCGTTTCTGGGCAGTCTGGAGCAGTTTGAAGACCATCGCCAGGGTCGTATCCCGGGAGCCGCAGTTCCGGCTGCGCTTCGTCCTCAGACGGACCGTGGCGAAGGTCGACTCGATCGGGTTGGTAGTGCGGATGTGCACCCAGTGCTCTGCCGGAAAGTCGTAGAACGCCAGCAGTTCATCCCGATCCTTGGCCAGGCATTCCATCGCCTGGGGGTACTGGGCGCCAAAGCGCTTCAGCGTGCGGTCGAAGGCCTGATGGGCTGCCTCGCGCGTCTCAGCCATCCAGATCTCGTGAAGGTCGGCCTTGACCTTGGGCTGCACCGACTTGGGCAGCTTGTTCAGCACATTGGCGGTCTTGTGAACCCAGCAACGCTGGTGCGCCGTGGCTGGATAGATCTTGCTCAGTGCCTTCCAGAAGCCCAACGCACCGTCGCCGATCGCCAGCTTGGGGGATTCCGTCAGGCCACGCTCTCGCAGGCCCGTGAGCAGCTCTTTCCAGCTGGCTTCCGACTCGCGATGGCCATCCTCGACGGCAACCAGTTCCTTGCGGCCATGTGCCGTGACGCCAACGATCACCAGCAAACACAGGCGGTCATCCAGACGCACGTTGCTGTAGACGCCATCGGCCCACCAGTAGACGTAACGGCGGTCCGCCAGATCCCGCTGACACCAGGCCTTGCGTTCGTCTAACCACTGGGCCTTCAATCGCGAGACCGTGTTGGCCGACAGGCCCTTCGCCTGGTCACCCAGCAGAGCCGACAGAGCCTCCTGATAATCGTCGGTGGAGATGCCCTTGAGATAGAGCCAGGGAATCAGCTCCTCGACGCTGCGGGCCCGCTTCAGGTAGGGCGGCAACAGGGTGCTGTTGAAGCAGGCCTTGCCGCCACTCCGGTCCCGTACCTTGGGCACCTTGACGGTGACCTCGGGTTCTGGCTGCGATAGGGCTCGGAGGGCAGAATCGGTCATGGCGTATCCACTCGTGTTGATTGAGATCTTGGTCGTGATCAATCAACAGGATACGCCACCCTTCCGACCTCCTCCCGTACACCAGAAATCACCATAGCTCGTTGGTGTGTAGAAATTTACGTTGTGAGTTAGGGAAGATTTATTGCAGGGCCAAGAAGATTTGCGACCTTGATAATCGCTTCTTTTCGCTCGTCGAAGTAGTCGTAACGGTCGTAGATGCCTTCGACGCCCTTGAGCTTGTGATTCAAGCAACGCTCCGCGACATGCCCCGGTACACCAACGGCAGCGAGCAAGCTGCGGCAGGTGCGGCGTAGATCATGCACAGTAAACTCGGTGATATCGCCCATCCGGTTCTCTGGTTGCGGCTTCTTGCCAGGCTCCTTGCCAAATAGCTTGGCAATGGCACGATTCAGCGTGTCTTTGCCCATGTGGGCCCGCTTACTGCTGCGGCGATTAGGAAAGACATAGTCCGAGCCGCAGGCACGGATCTTGAGCTCTTCCAGCCAGCCGATGGTTTGCGGTGGGAGGGGAATGACGATCCCGGCGCCTGTCTTACTGCGCTCACCGCTCAGGTTCCACCGGCCGTTCTTAAGGTCGAATTCTGACCACTGGGCTTCGGTAAGTTCGGTCTTACGTACCCCCAGGACGAGCAGTAGCGCGCAGGCGAGGTAGTTGTCGCGGCTGAAGCTGTCGCTATTGTCTCTGAAGGCTTGGAAAACGTTGCGAATCTCATCGAGGCTCAAAACCCTATCGCGGCTTTTCTCAATACCGCCTGCGTCGTTGACGTTGAAAGCGGATGCTGGGTTGTAAGTTAAAATTCCCAGTTTTATGGCGTGGTTGAACATCTGTTTAAGATACATCAGTGTGTCATTAGCTATTGTCGGCCTACCGCTATTTGTTACTCTTCTAATTATTTCACGGATATCAATTGGGGTGACAGCATCCAGCGATCTACCCCCGATGAGGGGCGCCACTTCTTTTTTGTATATCCGCTTTGGGATAGCTGGGTGCTTGAGTCTTCTCTCTAGCTCTGGGTACCAGTCAGCAAACAGGTCCTCCACTGTCCTGATCAAGGCTTGGCTATCGCGTTTGCGTTCCTCGATGGGGTCAAGGCCTTCGCGTATAGACTTCTGGTTTTCAACCGCTTTCGTCCGAGCCTCGGCGAGAGAGAGGTGGGCATGTTTGCCCAGCGTCATCTCACGCCGCTTGCCAAACAGCGTGTATCGCAACATCCAGTAAGGAGTTCCTTTCCTCGGTATCATCAGGTATAGGCCGTTGCCGTCGCTGTAGCGCCCTGCTTTACCCTCCTTGACAAGCGACTGGCTCTTCTTGGCGGTAAGGCTTCCCATTATTTCCTCTCGTCCCCGCGGAAAATAAAACAAACGACCGTTTGATAACTACTCGGGCTAGGCTTGGGCTAGATAGTCGGCTTAATGTCATATGAGCTCGTCACTGGCGCCTAGTGGGCCTTTTTCCAACGGCATTTAGAGTGCCAGCGGGCACCCCCCCACTTGCTCCCGGTCATGCACTCGGATCGACATAGCTGGGGAGTATCTGTAAGGGTATGTGTCGGAGGGAGGAGAGGCAATACTTTTTCTCCCCGTTTTACTCCCCTATATGATCTGGATTTCCGGGGAAGTTGGTGGAACTTGGTGGACTTCTTGCACCTTTTTTACATTTAAAAACAGTGGTTTAATGGTTTTTGATGGCCTTTGGTGGATTCTACTCGATGTTCTGAATCTGCTCGCGCATCTGCTCGATAAGCACCTTCAATTCCACCGCGCAGCGGGTGGTGTCGGCGACCACGGACTTGGACGACAGGGTGTTGGCCTCGCGGTTCAGCTCCTGCATCAGGAAGTCCAGGCGACGGCCGATGGGGCCTTTCTGCTTAAGCTGGCGGCCGACTTCGGTGACGTGGGTATCGAGGCGGTCGAGCTCCTCGGCGACGTCGGCCTTCTGGGCCATCAGCACCACCTCGGCCTCGAGCCGGTGGGGGTCGAGCTCGACATTGAGGTTGGCGAGCTTCTCCTCGAGCTGGGTGCGCTGGCGTTCGAGAATCAGCGGCATCCTTTCGCGTACCTCGGCCACCAGCTCATGGATGGCCGTCAGGCGTTCCTCGATCAGCGCCTTGAGCTGCTCGCCTTCCCGGGCGCGGCCTTCCACCAGGTCATTCAGGGCCTGCTTGAACATCTGGTTGGCTGCTTGCTTGACCGCGTCCATATCGAGTCCACCGCCTTCGAGCACCCCAGGATGGCCGAGCATGGCCAGGGCGTCGGGCATGTGCACCTCGGGCAGGGTGGCGCGTACCTCGGCCAGTGCCGATGACAGGGCGGCGAGGCGCTCGTGGTTGACGCTCAGGCTGTCGCTCTTGTCGCTGGCATCGAAGCGCAGGGTGCACTCGATCTTGCCCCGGGCCAGGCGCTTGCGCAGGGCGTCGCGGAAGCCGGGTTCCAGGTCACGCAGGGCCTCGGGCAGACGGAAGTGCGGCTCCAGGTAGCGCTGGTTCACGCTGCGCAGCTCGAGCTGCAGGCTGCCCCACTCGGCCTCGAGGTCCTGGCGCGAAAAGGCGGTCATGCTGTGAACCATGGCGGGTCTCCTGGCGATTTCCTGGCGAATTCCTGGCGTCGGGCACGGTGGTGCCGCAGGGCCGTCGAGGGTGGGCTCGACACCGGTGAGCGCAGTGTACCCGATTCATCGGCCAAGGCGTGTAGAATGGGCGGCCTTCGTTTTCCATTCCATGATCGACGTCGTCCCCTTCGCTGCGCCAGGCGATGCCGCGGCAAGAGGCGTGTCGACCAAGAGAGGTGCCATGTCCACGGACATCCGTCGTCCCAGCGGACGCGCTTTTGACCAGACCCGCGAGATTCGTCTCACCCGTGACTACACCCGCCACGCCGAAGGCTCGGTGCTGGTCGAGTTCGGTGACACCAAGGTGCTGTGCAACGCCAGCGTCGAGGCCGGCGTGCCACGCTGGTTGCGGGGCAAGAAGCAGGGCTGGGTCACCGCCGAGTACGGCATGCTGCCGAGGGCGACCCACTCGCGCAGCGGGCGCGAGGCGTCACGCGGCAAGCAGGGCGGCCGCACCCTGGAGATCCAGCGTCTGATCGGGCGTTCGCTGCGTGCGGCGGTGAACCTGAAGAAGCTTGGCGAGTTCACTATCACCGTGGACTGCGACGTGATCCAGGCCGATGGTGGCACGCGTACCGCTTCGATTACCGGGGGCTGTGTGGCGCTGATCGACGCCATCCGCTACCTGCAGCGCGAGAAGCTGATCAAGACCGACCCCTTTTCGCAGCTGGTAAGCTCAGTATCGGTGGGGCTCTATCGCGGTCAGCCGGTGGTGGATCTCGACTACCCGGAAGACTCCAGCGCCGATACCGACATGAACGTGGTGCTGAGCGAATCCGGCGAGCTGATCGAGGTCCAGGGCACGGCGGAGTCTGGCACCTTCACCCGTGGTCAGCTCAACGCCATGCTGGATCTGGCCGAAAAGGCCGGTAACGAGCTGTTCGAGCACCAGCGTGAGGCGCTCGGCAATCGCGCCTGAGCGGTCGCCGTGACGAGATGAGTCGCATGAACGAAGGCGCCGGCCCCCTGAGGGGCCGGCGCTTTCGTGTCCGGCCCCGGACCCGGGCCAGACGGCGACGAAGGGAGGCTTACAGTTGCAGGTCGTACTCGACGATCAGCGGCGCGAACTCCGAGAAGGTGGCGTCGTAGTCGATCCAGGCGTCGGTGATATGGCGACGGAAGTTCGGCCCGACGATCTGGTAGTCCAGGCGCCAGCCCTCCTGACGGGAGCGCGGCTGATCCTGGTCCAGCGCCGGCCACCAGGTGTACTCGTCACCGTCGCGGTTGATCTCGCGGAAGGTGTCGATGAAGCCGGTGGGGCCGAACACCTGGTCCATCCAGGCGCGCTCTTCGGCCTTGAAGCCGGGCGTCGTCTGGTTGTCGGCCCAGTTGGCCAGATCGATGGTCTTGTGGGCGATGTGCCAGGTACCGCAGATGATGTACTCGCGGCGCTTGCGAGCCATCTTAGACAGGTATTCCTGGTACTGGGCCATGAACGCCTGCTTGGCGTCAGGATCGCTGCCGTCGGGCATCAGGAAGCTGGCGATCGAGAAGCGATCGTAGTCGGCCTGCAGAAAGCGTCCTTCATGGTCGCACTGGGGGAAGCCCAGGCCGTACATGATGGCCTTGGGGATCTTGCGGCAGTAGAGGCCGACCCCTGAGAAACCGTCCTGTTCGGCGTCGAGGAAGTAACCCTCGTAGCCCTCAGGATAAAGAATGCTGTCGTCCAGCTCGAAGCTTTTGGCCTTGATGTTCTGGACGCAGACAACGTCGGCGTCCTGGTTGGCGAGCCAGTCGAGAAAGCCTCGACCGACGGCCTCGCGGATGCCGTTTACATTGATGGTGGCGATTTTCATACGTGGTCCCTTTTGCGTCGCGCGTGTATGATACCCGACGTTTCGACGTTTGGGTAAATGGCCGGTCGAGAAAAACGTGATAAGGCCAGGCAATTGGACAGGAGGCCTCGTGGCTGACATGGCACCTCAACCGCCAGGCGCGGCGCGCCTTCATCCCTACCAGCGGGAGTTCATCGAGTTCGCCATCGGCGAGGGCGTGCTCAGTTTCGGTGAGTTCACCCTGAAGTCGGGGCGGGTGAGCCCGTACTTCTTCAACGCCGGCCTGTTCAAGACCGGCCGCGCCCTGGCGCGCCTCGGGCGCTTCTACGCCAAGGCCATCGAGCAAAGCGGGATCGAGGCCGACGTGCTGTTCGGTCCGGCCTACAAGGGTATTTCGCTGGCGGCGACCACCGCCGTGGCGCTGGCTGATCATCATGACCGTGATCTGCCCTTTGCGTTCAATCGCAAGGAGGCCAAGGACCACGGCGAAGGCGGCAACATCGTCGGAGCCGCGCTCGACGGTCGCATCATGATCATCGATGACGTGATCACCGCCGGTACGGCGATCCGTGAGGTGATGGGATTGATCGACGGCGCCGGCGCCGAGGCCGCCGGGGTGGTGGTGGCGCTGGATCGCCAGGAGCGCGCCAGCGACGACACCGACAAGAGCGCCATCCAGCAGGTGCAGGTCGAGTTCGGCATCCCAGTGGTCAGCATCGTCGGCCTCGACCAGGTGCTGGCCTACCTCGAACAGAGCGGGGGCGATACCCTCAAACCCCACGCCGAAGCCATCCGCGCCTACCGCGAACGCTACGGCGTCAGCGCCTGAGTCGCTATAGCTTCCTTGCGCCGAGGTCTTCCTCCCTGGAGGGCCTCGGTGATCTCCCTGCCTCACATCGTCCTCCGCCGCGATCCTGGTGATGTCCAATGCTCGACGTGGTGCTCTATCAACCCGAGATTCCGCCGAACACCGGCAATCTGATACGCCTGTGCGCCAATACCGGATTTCGCCTGCACCTTATTGAGCCGTTAGGCTTTACCCTAGACGATAAGCGCCTCAGGCGCGCGGGGCTGGACTACCATGAGTGGGCGCGGGTCCGGGTCCACGCCGACTGGCAGACGTTCATCGACGAGGTTTCGCCCTCTCGGGTCTTCGCCGTCTCGACCCGTGGGCGGCGTGGTTACCATGAGCCCGACTATCGTTCCGGCGACGCCCTGGTGTTCGGCCCCGAGACCCGTGGCCTGCCCCAGGCGATGCTCGATGCACTGCCGCCGGAGCAGCGCCTGCGCATCCCGATGCTGCCGGATAGCCGCAGCCTGAACCTGTCCAACGCCTGTGCGGTGCTGGTGTTCGAGGCCTGGCGACAACTCGATTTCGACGGCGCGGCGCGACTCGATGTCCAGCCCGGCGCCCAGGACGACGCATGAACGCACCTGTGAAGACGATCCGCGAACGTATCCGCGGCCTCAACCCGCGTCAGCGCGAGGCCGTGCACTTCATCGACGGTCCCTGCCTGGTGCTGGCCGGGGCCGGCTCCGGCAAGACCAGCGTGATCACCACCAAGATCGCCTACCTGATCCAGGAGTGTGGCATGAGCGCCCGGCGCATCGCCGCGGTGACCTTTACCAACAAGGCTGCCCGCGAGATGAAGGAGCGGGTCAGCTCGATGCTGCAGGGGCGTGAAGGCCACGGCCTGACGGTCTCGACCTTCCACACGCTCGGCCTCAACATCATCCGCGGCGAGCTCAAGGCGCTGGGCTACAAGCCGGGCTTTTCGCTGTTCGATCCGGAAGACGCCAAGGCGCTGCTGCGCGACCTGATGAACAAGGACGCCCAGGTCGACGCCGACCAGATCAATCAGGTCCAGGCGGTGATCTCCAACTGGAAGAACGACCTGATCCTGCCCGGCCAGGCGCTGTCCCACGCCGCCACCGAAGACGAGCAGTACGCCGCCCGGGTCTACGAGGCCTACGTTCGCCACCTCAAGGCCTACAACGCGGTGGACTTCGATGACCTGATCCTGCTGCCGGTGGTGTTGCTGCGCGACGACCCCGAGGCGCTGGCCCGCTGGCGGCGCAAGATCCACTACATGCTGGTGGACGAGTATCAGGACACCAACGTCAGCCAGTACATGCTGGTACGCATGCTGATGGCCGAGCGCCAGACCTTTACCGTGGTCGGCGACGATGACCAGTCGATCTACGCCTGGCGCGGTGCCCGGCCGGAGAACCTGGTGACCCTGGGCGAGGACTTTCCGCGGCTCAAGGTGATCAAGCTGGAGCAGAACTACCGCTCCACCGGCACCATCCTGCGTGCCGCCAACACCCTGATCGCCAATAACCCCCACGTCTACGACAAGACCCTGTGGTCGGACATGGGCCAGGGCGACCCGATCCGGGTGGTGGTCACGCGCCACGAGGAGGCCGAGACCGAGCGGGTCGCCAGCGAGATCCTGACCCGCCGGATCAAGGAGCGCGCCGAATGGCGCGACTTCGCGGTGCTCTACCGCGGCAACTTCCAGGCGCGCCTGCTGGAATTGAAGCTGCAGCACTACCAGATTCCCTACAAGCTGTCCGGCGGCACCTCGTTCTTCTCCCGGGGCGAGATCAAGGACGCCATGGCCTACCTGCGGCTGTTGATCAATCCGGCCGACGACAACGCCTTCCTGCGTATCGTCAACGTGCCGCGTCGCGAGATCGGCCCGACCACCCTGGAGAAGCTCGCCAACTACGCCACCGAGCGCGGCGTCTCGTTGTTCGCCGCCTGTCACGAGCTGGGGCTGGCCGAGCAGCTGCCGGCCCGCGCGGTGGAGCGCCTGACGCGGTTCACCCACTTTATCGATGGCGTGCGCCGACGCATGGATCAGGGCGATGCCATCGCCGCGATCCGCGAGATGATGCGCGAGATGGACTACGAGGCCTGGCTCTACCAGAACGCCAGCGCCCCCACCATCGCCGAGCGGCGCATGGCCAACGTGTGGATCCTGATCGACCAGCTCGAGAAGTCGATGCAGGCCGATCCGGAAGAGAACACCGCCAGCACCGATACCGAAACCGACGACGTGGAATCGGCGATCTCGCGCCTGGTATTGCGCGATATCCTCGAGCAACAGGCGGAAGAAGATGACTCGGATCGTGTGCAATTGCTGACCATGCACGCCTCCAAGGGCCTCGAGTTCCCCCACGTCTACCTGATGGGTCTCGAGGAAGAGCTGTTGCCTCACCGCAACTCCATCGAGGCCGGCACCGTGGAGGAGGAGCGCCGTCTGGCCTACGTTGGCATCACCCGTGCCCGGCGTACCCTGACCATGACGCTGGCGCGCCAGCGCAAGGCCTACGGAGAGCTGATGGACTGCGCCCCGAGCCGCTTCCTCGACGAGTTGCCGCCGGATGATCTGGAGTGGGAAGGACGCGCCGATCGGGAAGACCCCGAGCGCAAGCAGGAGCGGGGCAAGAGCGCCATCGCCGGGCTGCGCTCGCTGCTGGACTGAATCCATCCACAGCCGCTGGATCGCCACAGGCTGTGGATAAGCTCGATGGCATCAAGGCTTGGCACGACCCGAGTGCAGGACCAGGCCTCGCCAGCAGATCAACGCAAACGGGGCGCCCATGGGCGCCCCGCTGCTATATCGCGTGAGTCGATTTACTGGGTCATGTAAATGACGGCCGCCTTGATCTCGTCATCGGACAGGCTCGGGTTGCCACCCTTGGGCGGCATCGCGTTGAAGCCGTTGATGGCGTGGTCATAGAGGGTGTCCATGCCCTTGGCCAGGCGCGGCTCCCAGGCGGCGGCGTCACCGCGAACCGGGGCGCCGGCGACACCGGCTTCATGGCACGCCATGCAGATGCCGCCATATACCGCTTCACCATCGATGGCCGCCACTGCCGGGTCGACCTCGGCAGAGCCTGCATCGGCCGCAGCGGCGTCGTCGCCAGCCGCATCGGTGGCGGCAGCGTCCTCACCTGCTGCTTCTTCACCGGCAGCGGCGCTGTCGTCCGATGCTGTCTCTTCGGCGGGGGCCGCCTCGCTGGCGCCTGCGTCGCTTGACGGCACTTCCATCACCGGCTCGACCAGGTAGGCCACCGCCGCATGGACTTCTTCATCGGACAGGTTCGGGTTGCCGCCACGGGCCGGCATCGCATTGAAGCCGTTAAGAGCGTGATCCAGCAGGGTGTCGAAGCCCTTGGTGGTGCGTTCGGCCCAGGCCGCTTCGTCGCCGCGCTTGGGCGCGCCGGCTACCCCGGTGGCGTGGCAGGCCATACAGATACCGCCGTAGACGGCTTCGCCATCGACGCCACCGCCCGACGCTGCGGCGTCACCGCCGCCTGACGCGGCGGCCATGGCGCTGCCGCATTCCTGGCCTTCGAGGCACACAGAACCTACCGGGGCCAGGCGCTCGGCCATGGCGTCACGCTCGGCATCGTCCTGTGCCATCGCCTGGCCGGAGCCCAGGCTCAGGGTGATCAGACACCCCATGATCAGCTTGCTGGATTTCACTCTCACCACCTCTGTAACGGTCGCTTGATGGAAGTTATTGTTGGTGGCGCCGAGCACGGCCACCGTCCCTATCGCCGGGCGTCACGCTGTGCCGGCAGTATAGCGAGATCGCTCGAGACGGGAAAATGCCGCCCGTCGCCGGGAAGGTGGCGCTGCGGGGCTTGGGCATGGCCTTGGGTGGACACCGGCGGGTGCGCAAGGTAGGATATGGCTCGCCGCGTGACAGGTTCAGGCGGCACCGCGCGCCCTTAGCTCAGCTGGATAGAGCGTTGCCCTCCGGAGGCAAAGGTCAAAGGTTCGAATCCTTTAGGGCGCGCCATAGAATTCAAGGGCTTACGACACTGTCGTAGGCCCTTTTTCATGTCTGGAGGGTGGGGCGGCAGGAAGTCATCGAGCGCTCGAATCGGGCCATTCACTGCCGTTGAATTTGCCCATTGCTGCACGAGCACATGCTTGAAAGTGCACGGTTTTCTGCCAAAGTTCGCCCTTGAGGCGAAAGCGTCTTTGCTGATCTGGATCAAGTCGGCCTTTGTTGCCGAGCGCCGTAGGCCAGGAGCGAGCGGCAGCTTCGCCCCTGGCGCGAACGTTACGCTTCTCTGGCGTGGACGTTGCTCTTCTCTGGCGTGGACGTTAACGGGCGCTCGCTGGACGCTTACTCGACCGGGCCGCTATCCAGCTCGCTGAACACGACCTGGGCGTAGTCACCGTGTTGCTGGTCCGTCTCCCACACCCCGGTACCCAGGCAGGCGCCAGATTCCGGCTTGGTGTTGCACTGGTTATAGGAACCCGCCTTGAAGTACATCCAGTCACCGGCGTAGCCGTGCGGATGGTCGGCCTCGTCGACCACGCCGTCGGGACCGACGTTGTCGGCCAGGTTCTGCTCGAAGGTGCGGGTGGGGTGGCCGTCTGACGCGAAGGTCAGGTGCATGACGTCGTCCTTGACCTCGACCCGATAGCGGAAGCTCTCGCCCAGGGCGATGCCCGCCTCGCCCGGATCCTCGCTGCCGCTCCAGTTGTTGCCCCACACCGCGTGGCTGATATCGATGCGCTCGGGGTCATCCTTCTCGAGGTTGCGTTCGTAGTTCCAGAACACCGAGCCGGTCTCGTGGTCGGGAAACTTCTTGTAGTAGATCTTCAGCGGTTCGTTGCCGTGGCCGAAGCCATTGTCCTGGGCCAGCACCGCTTCGTCCTTGCCGGCGTGGATCTGGCCGATGACCACCGAGTAGGCCGCTGCCCGGTCGGGCTTGTCGGTGCGCTCGGCGACGTGATCGACCCGCAGCGTGGCATCGAGGTAGCCGCCGATCTGAGCGTAGCGGTCAGCCTCGGGGTGGGAGGCGAGGGCAAAGTTCTGCTCAGGTGCCTTGGGGCCGAAGGCGTCGTCGGCGCCGGCCAGCATCTGGCGCAGTTCCGTGCGCGCATTGCTGGAATTGGGGGTGGTGAAGGCGCTGTTGGGGGTCACGAAGACCAGATGATTGTTGTCGTTCAGATAGTAGTAGTCCGGATGTTGATAGGACTGAAGCTCGCCGACCGATATCTCGTCGACGTCGTCGTCGCCGTCAGCGTCCATGGGCAGGGTCAACTTCCAGGTCGTCAGGTCGAAGACCTGCGCCGGTGGCGTACCCTCGGCGGCCGCCATGGAGGATACACCGAAGGAGGAGACGGCCAGGGCCGACAGCGCGACGATCAGGGGTTTGCGAAGGGGGTGTCGAAGGGACTGGTAAAGGGGCTGGCAAAGGGAATGGCGGTGGGAGAGAAAACGGCTGAGATGGTCGTGTTCGAGCACGGCGTTGTTCCTTGTTGTGCTGGGGTGGCATCAGCAAGGCTAGAATTGCGTTTCAATATTGTCAAAGATTATTCATTAAAAATAAAACGCGGTTTTGTTTGAATGGGTTCCATGCCTGATAAAAAAAGCCGCCCGGAAGGGCGGCAAGGCGGGGAACCTGTAGGGCCTATGCTTGGCAGTCGACAAGGGTGGCCTGGGGTGAGCCGATAAGCGGCCCGTCTTCCGACGTGGCGTGAAGGGCCGTTGGCACATCGACCTTGAAGCGGCCCACCAGCGAGGCCATGTCGCGAGCCCGCTTGTCGAGGGACTCGCTGGCGGTGGCAACGCGTTCGACCAGGCCGGTGTTGCGCTGGGTGACGTCCTCGAGTTGCGCCAGTGCCTGAGTGATCTGTTCGATACCCAGCGACTGCTCGGTCGCCGCGGTGGAAATCTCCGACACCAGGGTCGCCGTCTGCTGGGCATGCTCGGAGATGGTGACCAGCGCCTCGCTGGTGGAGGTCACCAGTCGCTCACCCTTGTCGACCCGCTGCGTACTGGTGGTGATCAACCGGCGGATCAGGGTGGCTTCTTCTGCGCAGCGGCTGGCAAGCTTCTGCACCTCCGAGGCCACCACCGAAAACCCTCGACCCTGGTCGCCGGCGCGCGCCGCCTCCACCGAAGCGTTCAGGGCCAGAATATTGGTCTGGAAGGCGATGTCGTCGATAGCCTCGACGATCCTGGTGACTTCCTGGTTGGCGTCGCGAATCTGTTCCATGGCCGTACGGGTCTGGGCGGCGTTCTGGCTCAGGTCGTTGGCGCGGCAGGCGACTTCACGGGTCATTTCCTGCGCCTGGCGAGCGGAGTCCGAGGTCTGCTTCACGGTGGCGGTGATCTGCTCCATGCTGGAAGCGGTCTGGATCAGTGAGGCCGCCTGCTGCTCCGTCCTGCTCGCCAGGTCATGGTTGCCCCTGGTGATTTCTCCACTGACCGCCTCGACGGCGCTGGCGCTCTTCTTCAGGTTGACCACCAGGCTGGCAATACTGCTCAGCGAGTCGTTGAAGGCGCGGTAAAGCTGCGACAGCTCGTCCTTGCCGGGGACCGCCAGTCGCTTGGTCAGATCATCTTTCTGCTCGCTGATGTCCATCAGGGCAATCTTTAGAGGACGCACCACGCTGCGGGCGGTCACAATCGAAAACACGAAGGTAATGCCCATGACCACAAGCATGGCCAGAGCGTGCTTGAGAAGGTAGCTGAAGGATGCTTTCTGCAAGTCGTCAATACGTGCCATAAGGTGCTGTTCTGCCGACCGGGAGATCTGCTGAATGCCATCGATATACTTGGTCTGGGCCTCGAACCACTCCTGGTGATCGATGCCGAAGCCGCCGCTTGAGGCCTTGTCGAGGACCACGTTGCGCATGGCATTCAAACGCTCGCCAAGTGCGCTGTCGGTCAGCGTCTTGAGCTCCTCCTGAACCCTCGGTGATGAAAGCTCGAAGAAGTTCTTCTTGTGCACATCGGACTTCACGATCAACGAAAGCAGCTTCCTGAACATTACTGGCGATATCGCGTCGGCGCTGAAAGATGCCGCCAGTACCGCCCGTTCTATGCCGGCCAGCTCCTTGATGTTCAAAAGGTCGTAATAGGCCGTTAGCTGACGGGCGACTTCGCCCTGATCGACGCCAAAGGTCAGCTTGGCGACGATATCGATCAGCGCCTCGTTGATGTTGGTATAAGCGTCCGTCGATGCTTCGGCAGAGATGTCGAGACCATCGACCTTGCGCCGTAGGTCATCCTTCTCCTCAAGCAGACGCTTTGCCAGATCGACCTGTGCTGCGATTCGAGGGTCATGACGGGAAAAGTCGATGTCAGCGATGTAGCGGTCAAATGATTCGGCCTGGGTATTGGTCGCCTCACGTTGCACCGGTAGCTCTGTATGATAGTTGCGGCCCTGACTGCTCAGAAAGGCGGCCGTCATCCCCCGTTCGCGCTGCAGTTCGTGTACCAGGTTGGCCGAATGACGCCCGAGGATCGCTACCTCTTGAAGATTGTCCATCCGGGTAACGACCGCCTGGCGTTCCAGCACCGTGGAAAGCGTCATCCACAGGATAGAAAGCAGCGGCAAGAAAAGCACCAGGAAGAACTTTCTTCCCATGGTCAGGCGATCAAGGAGTGATGTCATTGGCAGAGGGCTCATGCTGGGAGGGGCCAACCGGCAGTCATGGCATGAGCGAAGTCATTTCCTGGCTTGCTCATCGCTCGGACTGCCTCCGATTAGCAGCGATGCCAGGGTTATCGACCTATGAAAGCGTCAAGTTGAGAGGAATATGCTAAAGCGCTTCGCACCAATGATCTGGGTCATGAGAGCCGCCGGTTCTCGGCCATGATGCTCAGGTTCGACCGCGACTATTCGCTGGGTGACGGAGGTTTCACGAGAATGGCCGCCTCGGAAGGCGGCCTGTCTTTTTTGCCCAAACCTCAGAACCCAGGTCCTGAGGCGAGTCGGGGGGATGTTTTCGGTCAAGCAGGGTGGTCAGGGAGGGATGGGTTCGGATGGCGGGCATGGGCGCGATGGCTACGGCCGACGAGGGTCACGCCGATATACAGAGCCGACGACACCACGCAGCCGGTCAGCGGACCGATCAACCAGCCCACATCGGCGAACAGCATCATGTAGCCGCTGGTGAAGAAGCCGCCGAGCATGGCCGCCAGCGCCCCCCAGGCCGAGCCCTGCCAGAAGGTCGAGATGAACACCGGTCCGATCAGGCTGGCGAGCAGGGTGCCGGTGCCGAGGATGCCGAGCCAGGACAGCATGAAGGGCGGTGCGTAGAGCATCATCAGTAGCGCCAGCACGCCGAGCACCAGTACCGCGGCCCGGTTCAGGCCCAGGACGCGCCGTGCCGAAGGCTGTCGTTCGGCAAAGATCGCCAGGCGCAGGTCATGGGAGACGCTGGAGGCCACGGTGTGCAAAAGGGAGTTCGCGGTGGACTTCATGGCGAAGATGATGAACAAGGTGATGACGCCCTGGATCGCCGGATGCATGAACTGCTCGAGATAGACCGGCATGGCGCTGTCGGGGTCCGCCAGTCCCGGCAGCTTGACCCTGACGTAGAGCCCGACCAGCGGAATCAGACTGAGCAGGCCGCCGAGCACCGCGACGTAGATGCCGACCTTGTGCAGCTTGACCTCGGGCTTGAAGGCCAGGAAGCGGACCGCCATGAACGGCAGCACCGCCGCGAACAGAAAGGCGTAGGGCAGGACCAGGAAGACGTTGCCTCGGGAGGCGCCGTAGTGGGCCCCGTTGGTCGGGTTCAACAGCTCCGGGTCGATGGCGTTCAAGCCGCTTTCCCACTCGTTCACGTCAATGGTGGTCAGCATCTGGATGACGATGATGACCTCCGCCAGGGCCATGCCCCAGACCATGATGGTGTCGGTCCAGGCCACCGCGGCCAGCCCCCCGAGCATGGTGTAGAGGATGATCACCCCGACCATCAGCATGGCGCTCTGGTCGAGCTCGATGCCCAGCCAGCTGGCGCCCAGAAGCCCCACCGCCTTGATCTGACTGGTCAGGAAGACCAGCAGCAGCACCACGGTGATGATCGCCGATACCGCCTGCAGCACTCGCCCCATGGCGCCGCCGCCGTGGGACTGGCCGATGTACTCGGGGATGGTGTTGCTGCCCATCTCGATCGCCTTGCGCTGCATGAAGCGGGCGAAGTAGAGCACCGCGATGACCATCGCCGGTGCAAAGAAGAAGTTGCCCAGCACCTCGATGGCACCAAACTGGTAGGTGACCCCGGGCGAGCCCATGAAGCCCCAGCCGCTGAATCCGGTGGCAACGATGGTACCGGCACCGACGAAGGCCCCCAGCGAGCGCCCGGCGACCAGGAAGCCGGCGGCGTCATCCTTGTGCATGCGCCGGGAGGACAGGTAGCCCAGATAGAGCATCAGGCCGAAGGTCATCAGCAGAAGCGCCCAATTGAACAGGGTAAAGGAGTCCATGTGCGTCACCTCGGTTGGCGGGCCTTGAGTTCTCGACGCAGGTAGGCTGCACCGGTGTGAATCAGCATGTAGAGCGTTAGAATGACGAAGGTGGTCAATACCCAGGAGTTCATGAAGAAGCCTCTATTGTTTGTTGTTGGACGTTGATAATCGGCGGTCGTCGAGCGATGGCGTCGATCTCCATCGACAGATTCAAGGTATTTTCTAGCCGCTTAAGCGACCAATAAGAACGACAAATCGATGCATGATCTATGCCAATGAGGCCCCAGGTTGAAGACAATCCCGAGTGAGTTATTGCGCACCTTCGTGACCATCAATGAGCTGGGAGGCTTTACCGCGGCAGGAGAGCGCCTGGGGCGCTCCCAGCCCGCCATCAGCCTGCAGATGAAAAAACTCGAGGAGATGCTGGGTACTCGCCTGTTTCTGCGCGGAAGCCAGCTGGAAATGACCCAGGATGGTGACTATCTCTACCAAGAAGCCAGGGCCATGCTGGCGATCAATGACCGGCTGGTGGAGAAGCTTTGCGGAGGGGGCGTCAGTGGCAAGGTCAGGCTAGGTATTCCCAACGATTTCGAGCTGGCATTTGTGCCGCGAGTGCTGAGGAATCTAGCGCGGGTCTACCCCAATATCGAGGTCGAGGTCGACTGTGAAATCAGCAGGGTCATACTCCAGCGTTTTCACCGGCATCACTACGATATCGCCCTGGTGATGGAGCCGGAAAGGGTCGACGATGATCGCGATGCTCGGGATATCCGGGTGGATGACCTGGTCTGGGTGGTAGGCGACACGGCGCTGCTGGAAGGTGACGCGCCGCTGCCTCTGGTCACCTATCCCCTGGGATGCCTGTACCGCTCGGCGGCGGAAGAGGCGTTGCGGGCCAGGGCGATGCCCTATCGGGTGAGCTACGCCAGCACCAGCCTGCTCGGTATCTTCACCGCGGTGGAGGAGGGCCTGGGCGTGACCGCCCTGGCGCGCAGCGTCAGCCCCGATCACTTGCACTGCGTGGATGGCGCGGACCGGCTGCCCGAGCTTGGGCGCGTTACCTTCGGCCTGCACTACCAGGCCGGCGAGCTGTCTGTGGCGGCGCACCACGTGCTGGACTACCTCAGGGCCGGGCTCGCCGACATGGGGGGCGAGCGGCCCCCCATGTCACGTCCCGGTCGGTGATCGCCGGATCGGCTCATCCCACGATGTTGTGGGCCGGCCCGTAGGGGAAGCCGGTGATATTGTCGGCGCCGTCTTCCTTGACCACCAGGATGTCGTGCTCGCGGTAGCCACCGGCGCCGGGCTGGCCTTCGGGAATCATCAGCATGGGCTCCATCGACACCACCATGTTGGGCTCCAGTACGGTATCGATGTCCTCGCGCAGTTCAAGACCCGCCTCGCGGCCGTAGTAGTGGCTCAGGGTGCCGAAGGAGTGCCCGTAGCCAAAGGTGCGGTACTTGAGAACGTCGTGTCGGGCGAAGATCTCGTTGAGCTCGTGGGCGATGTCGCTGCAGCGGGCACCGGGGCGAATCAGCTGCTGTCCGCGCTCATGGACCTCGCAGTTGATCTCCCACAGCCGCAGATGGGCATCGCTTGCGTGCTCGCAGAACAGGGTGCGCTCCAGCGCCGTGTAATAGCCCGAGATCATCGGGAAGGTGTTCAGGCTCAGGATGTCGCCGGGGCGCACGCGACGGCTGGTGACCGGATTGTGGGCGCCGTCGGTGTTGATGCCGGACTGGAACCACACCCAGGTGTCCATCAGCTCGCTCTGCGGGTAGGTCTTGGCGATCTCGCGCACCATGGCGCTCTGGCCGGCCAGCGCCACCTCGTACTCGGGCACCCCGGCGGCGATGGCGTCGCGTACCGCGACACCGCCCACATCGGCGATACGCGCGCCCTGTCGGATCAGCGCGATCTCTTCGGCGGACTTGATCATGCGCATCTGCATGGTGGGTACGCCGATATCGACCAGCTCCACCTCGCCAAGGGCGCTTTCCAGCTTGTCGCGGTTGGCCAGGGTCAGATGGTCGAACTCCACCCCGATGCGCCGCTTGCCTTCGCATAGCTGCTTGATGGCCTTGAAGAAGTTGTCCTTCTGCCAGTCGGTGTAGACGATGTTGTCGCCCAGACGGTTGCGCCGATACGGTTGGCCGCCGTCGATGTTGGCGGTGACGGTAGTAAAGCCTTCCTGGGTCACCACCAATCCGTAGTCGCGGCCGAAGCGACAATAGACGAAGTCACTGAAGTAATTGATGTTGTGATAGGAGGTCAGGACCACAGCATCGACCTGCTGCTCGGCCATGTGCTGGCGCAGACGGGCCAGGCGGCGCTGCATCTCGGCGTCGCTGAAGGTGGAGGTGACCTTTTCACCGTTGGGGATCTCGATCAGAGAGGGCAGTTGCATAGGGGCTCCTTGTAATTCTTGGCCGACAGGGCGGTGGTTCTCATCCTGCGCTGGCGCCAGCCTCGACGCTGACCACCACGCTGGATCGACTATCGCCGTGGAGCCGTCAACGGCGCCAATCACAACCGCAAATGCCCCCATTTGCGCCAGAAAAATGGTTCTTGAACAGTGCGTTAAAGGAGTGTCTGGAAGCGCTTGTGGTTGCTGCCCCAGGCCTGTCGAAGGGCCACCCTGACCACTGTCCAATGGCTTTGCATAAATCAGGCTTATGCAAAGCATAAAATCTTGAAAATTGTCTAATACGCCTACCTGGCCGAGTCTCAAGTGACGCCTGTCTTGCCGTTAACAAAGCGGTGGCGGGCCCAGATCACAATCACAACGACTCAACGGGTACCCCCATGACCTCCAGGATGCTCCCCCTGCTGGCGCTTGGCGCCTTCGCCGGTCTTTCCACCTCAGCCCAGGCCCTCGACATCAAGCTCGGCCACGTGCTGGCCCCGACCCATAGCTGGCATATCGCCGCCGAAGGCTTCGCCGACGAGGTGCGCGAGGCCACCGAGGGTCGCGTCAACTTCCAGGTCTTCCCCAGCGGCCAGCTCGGCAACGAAAAGACCATGGTCGAAGGCATGCAGATCGGGAGCGTGCCCGCCGGGGTGATCGGCTGCGGCTCCTTCCAGCCGCTGGACGCCCGCTTCGGCATCGTCGAGCTGCCCTACTCCTGGGCGGACCGCCAGGACGCCTACGCCGCCTACGACGGTGAGCTGGGCGAGGCGCTGGAAGCCATCGCCTCCGACTACAACATGAAGATCCTGTCCTGGTGGGAGAACGGCTTCCGCCACGTCACCAACAACCAGGGCCCGGTCGAGACCCCCGAGGACCTGGCTGGCCTGAAGATCCGGGTGACGCCGGACAAGATGCGCCTGGATACCTTCACCGCGCTTGGCGCAAGCCCGGCCCCGCTGTCCTTCGGCGAGCTCTACTCGGCGCTGCAGCAGGGGGTGTTCGACGCCCAGGAAAACCCGCTGTCGATCATCCATTCCTCGTCCTTCTTCGAGGTCCAGGACTACGTTTCGCTGACCGGACACGTATGGGCACCGGCCTGCCTGACCGTCGCCAACAACGTCTGGCAGCGCCTGTCCGAGGACGACCAGGCGGCGGTCCAGCAGCTGGCCGACGACTGGCGTGACGAACAGCGCCGGATGACCCAGGAGGACGACTCGCGCCTGGTGGCCGAGCTCGAGGCCGAAGGCATGAGCGTCAATGAGGTCGATACCGCGCCGTTCAATGCCGCCGTCCAGGGCGTCTGGGCCGACTACGAAGACGTCTTTGGCAGCGACCTGATGGCGCTGGTGAAGCGCTATCGCGAAGGGCAGTGAGCGCGATGACCGTGCACGGCCTGCTGCATCCCGTGGCGCGTCTGGTCTCGCGCCTGTGCCTGGCGCTGGCCGGCATCGGCGCCGCCCTGCTGGCGGCGCTGGTCGCCTACTCGGTGTTCATGCGCTGGGTGGTGGGGGCGCCGCCCCACTGGGCCGAAGAGCTGCCCCAGCTGGTGCTGGTGTGGACCGCGCTGCTGGCCGGCGTGGCCTGCACCTACAAGCGCAGCCACCTCAGCGCCGGACTGATGCCGCTGCTG
The DNA here is from genome assembly GCF_003056325.1 of Halomonas sp. BN3-1. Taxonomy (NCBI): domain Bacteria; kingdom Pseudomonadati; phylum Pseudomonadota; class Gammaproteobacteria; order Oceanospirillales; family Halomonadaceae; genus Halomonas; species Halomonas sp. BN3-1. Next base: position 60,428 of record NZ_PYVV01000020.1, read on the forward strand.
GTGAGTTCCTCCGCCGTTCGCAGAGGGATCACCCGGGCCACCGACCTGCTGCTGCTGGTGATGCTGCTGTTGCTGGCCAAGGCTGGCTGGGACCTGGCCTGGCTGACCATGAGCCAGACCACTACCGCGCTGCAGCTGCCTGCGGGGCTGGTGTATCTGTCGGTGCCGGTGTGCTGCGCCGGCATGGCGCTGGCGCAGTGTGACCATCTGCTGGCGCGCCAGCCGCTGCCACAGGAGGGCGACACATGACCCTTGGTGCCTTGACCCTGGTGGGCGTCTTCGCCCTGGCGATCCTGATCGACATTCCCATCGCCTTCGGCCTGATCCTGGCGGTGCTGTCCTATCTGCTGATGTTCGGTGCGGCGCCGATGATGGTCTCTGCCCAGCAGTTCGTGGCGGGCATGGAGAGCTTCACCCTGCTGGCCATTCCGCTGTTCGTGATGGCCGCCCAGTTGATGAATCACGCTGGACTGACCCAGCGTCTGGTGCGTCTGTGCATGGCGCTGGTGGGCGACATCCGTGGCGGCCTGGCGGTGGTCGCGGTGCTGGCCTGCATGATGTTCGGGGCGCTGTCAGGCTCTGGCGTGGCCGACGTCATCGCCATCGGCAGCATGCTGCTGCCGGCGATGCAGCGCAGCGGCTATCACCGCGGCTTCAGCAGCGCCCTGGTGGGCACCGCCAGCTCCATCGGCACGGTGATCCCGCCGAGTATCGTGATGATCGTCTACGGCACCACCTCCAACACCTCGGTGGGCAAGCTGTTCATGGGCGGCGTTATCCCCGGCCTGCTGCTGACCCTGGCGCTGGTGGGGGTGGCCATCTTTGTGTCACGCCGCAACGGCTGGTCCGGTGGTACCCGGCCCGAGCCCGGCGAGCGCAAGCGTGCCTTTATCGCTGCCCTGCCGGCGCTGCTGGTGCCGGTGCTGATCATCGGAGGCATCCGCTTCGGCGTCTTCACCCCCACCGAAGCCGCCGCCTCGGCCATCGTCTATGCGCTGATCGTCGGCACCCTGGTCTATCGCAGCCTGAGCCTTCGGGACATCGTCGACAGCGTCATCGCCACCGCGGAGACCTCCGGCGCCATCCTGGTCATCATCGGTGCCGCCGGCATGTTCGCCTGGGGCCTGACCTACGAACAGGTGCCCCAGGCCATCGCCACACTGATCGGCGAGATCACCGACAGTCGCTACGGCGTACTGCTGCTGCTGACCATAGTGCTGCTGGTGCTCGGCTCCTTCATGGAAAGCATCGCCATCATCATCATCGTCACCCCCATCGTCATGCCGCTGCTGGTGCAGTACGGCATCGACCCGGTGCACTTCGGGGTGCTGCTGACGGTGAACCTGGCGATCGGCGCCAATACCCCGCCGCTGGGGGTCGACCTGATGGCCGCCTGCCGCATCGCAGGGATCAGCGTGATGGAGTCGTTGCGCTACCTGGGGCTGATGCTCGGGGCGATGGTCGCGGTGCTGCTGCTGATCACCTTCGTGCCTGACATCGTGCTGTTCCTGCCGAACCTGATGGAGTGACCCATGGAGCCCCTGATTCCGACTCCTTCGTCCCTGGCCCAGTGTCGCAGCTGGCTGTTCGTGCCGGGGCATGACCCGGCACGCCTGGACCAGGCGCTGGATAGCGGCGCCGAGGCCATCATCGTCGACCTGGAGGAGTTCACCCCGGCCGCCGATCGCCGCCAGGCCTGCGACGACTTTGTCGCCTTCGCCGAGCGCTGCCGGCAGCACCAGCGGCTGCCCATGGCGCGCATCAACCCGCTGACCCAGGGCGGCAAGGGCGAGCTGGCGGCGCTGATGCGGGCACGACCAGCGGCGATCTTCCTGCCCCAGGTCGAGTCCTCCATGGACATCGTGCTGCTGGCTCTGGCACTGGCCCGCGAAGAGCGTCGCGTCGGCCTCGAACAGGGCTGTACCGCGCTGATACCGACGCTGGAGAGCGCCGCCGGTGTGGGCGCCGCAGCGGAGATCCTCAAGGCAAGTCCGAGGGTAAGCGCGGCGCTTCTCGGCAGTGGCGATCTGTCGCGTGATCTGGGCATCGCCGCCGACGCCGAGCCAGGCGAGCGGGCCAGCGTCCTGGCGCCCTGGCGCCAGCGCTTCGTCGATGCCTGCGCCAAGGCCGAGTGTCTGGCCATCGACGGCCCCTGGCCTTACCGAGAGGGCTTCGAGCAAGACCTGAAGTGGGCCATGGCGCAGGGCTTTCGTGCCCGCTGCGTGGTGCTGTCCGAACAGATCGCCCCGCTGCACCGGGCCCTGACAGACGCCTGAACCGCCTTTACCACCAACAACGATATCGAGAACCCTGACATGAGCCTGCCAGCCTCCACGCTTTCGCCAACCACGTCCCTTGCGCGCCGCAATGGCGGCCAGATCCTGATGGACCAGTTGCGCGCCCACGGCGCCCGCCGGGTCTTCCTGGTGCCGGGGGAAAGCTACCTGCCCTGCATCGACGCCCTCAACGAGCATCGGGGCGCCATCGAGCCCATCGTCTGTCGTCAGGAAAGCGGCGCCGCCTACATGGCCGAGGCCTACGGCAAGCTGACCAACGAGCCGGGCATCTGCTTTGTGACCCGTGGCCCGGGGGCCACCAACGCCTCCATCGGGGTGCATACCGCCTTTCAGGACTCGACCCCGATGATCCTGTTCATCGGCCAGGTAGGGAACGACTTCGTCGAGCGCGAGGCCTTCCAGGAGATCGACTACCGCCGCATGTTCGGCCCCATGGCCAAGTGGGTCGCCCAGATCGACGCCACCGATCGTATCCCCGAGTACATCGCCCGGGCCTATCGCGTCGCCACCAGCGGGCGTCCCGGTCCGGTAGTGCTGGCGTTGCCTGAAGACACCCTGTGGGGCGAAGCCGAGGTGGCCGACGCCCAGCCCATGGCCAAGCTGCATTCCCACCCCGGCGCGGCTCAGCTCGAGGCGCTCAAGGCGCGTCTGGCCGAGGCCGAGCGGCCCTTCCTGCTGATCGGTGGCAGCGGCTGGACGGCACAGGCTCAGGCCCAGATGGCGGCCTTCGCCGAGCGGTTCGAACTGCCGGTGGGGGTGGCCTGGCGGCGGCTCGAGTGTTTCGACCAGCGCGATCCGCGCTTTGTCGGCCACGTCGGCTTCGCCATGGACGACGCCCTGCGCGAGCGGCTTGAGCATAGCGACCTGCTGATCGCCGTCGGCACCCGCATGGGCGAGGCCACCAGCGAAGGCTACTCGTGGATCCAGTCGCCGACTCCGCGCCAGACGCTGGTGCACGTCTACCCGGATCCCGAAGAGCTGGGCCGGGTCTATCATGCCGAGCTTGCCATCAACGCCGACGTGGTGGGCTTCGCCGCCGCCCTGGACGGGCTGGCGCCGGACACCTCACCGCGCTGGGCCGACCAGACGCGCGCCGCGCGTGCCGACTACCTGGCGACGCTCGAGCCCCAGCCGGCCCCGGGGCCGCTGAGTCTCGACAAGGTCGCCGCCAGCGTCGATCGTCGCCTGGACGGCCAGGGCTGCATCAGCGTGGGGGCCGGCAATTATGCGCTGTACGCCCACCGTTACGTGCGCTTCGCCGGGCTCGGCAGCTCGCTGGCGCCGACGGTGGGCTCCATGGGCTACGGGCTGCCGGCGGCGATCTCGTTCAAGCTCGAGCACCCCGACCGCCCGGCGGTGTGCTTCGCCGGCGACGGCTGCTTCCAGATGAACCTGCAAGAGCTGGGGGTGGCGCTGCAGTACGACGTCGGCCTGGTGATTCTTTTGTTCAACAACGGCATGTGGGGCACCATCCGCGCCCACCAGGAAAACGACTTCCCCGGCCGCGAGATCGCCCTGACCTTCACCAACCCGGCCTTCACCACCCTGGTCGAGTCCTACGGTGGCCTGGGCGAGATCGTCGAGCGTGACGAGGACTTCGACGCCGCCTTCGAGCGCGCCCTGGCCTTCGCCGAGCGCGAACGCCGTCCGGCGCTGATCGAGCTGCGCTACGAGGTCGACGGCATCGCCCCGGGCAAGCGCCTGAGTGCCATCCGCGAGGCTGCCCTGGCGCGATAGCGCCATTGCATAAGCCGCGCTAGTGCCATTGCATAAGCCCCGCTAGTGCCGATATAAGAAGGCGCGCCAGCGCCCTGGTCCAGGCCCGTGTAGCGAAGGATTAAAGCCCCTGAAGACTCGTTGAGCAGGGGGATCGGCCCCGCGCGGGCTTGGTCAGGAGTGACCACCCTGGTTCGACAGCTTGGCGCGCAAGCTTCTGATTGACCGAAGAACGCCTTGTCGAAATTGGCACCACAAGGGTGATTCGGTGTAGCGGTGGTGGGCGCCGGCTGGCCCATGGGGGCGCAGCGCTCGATCGGCTGGCCCTTGCCGCTTGTCGTTTTGAAGAGTCGATAACGGGTGTGTTGGTTGGTGGAGTCGTCATGAGCTCAGGATATTCGTCATGTTGAATTCCACGCCCAACGACGAAGAGCCCCAGAGGGTGGGGCTTAGACTCCTGAATGTTGACTTGACGGAGTCTCCGAGTTCAGTAGAGATAGATCGACTTCTCCGGCGGTTTCAATCACGTACCAGTTGACTGAGATCAGAAAGGACTTTCTTTTGTTAGATACGAAATATTCCATCCCGTAGCAGTTCTCCATTATGTTTGATATTTCTCGCGCATCGGCTATCAAAATGACAAGATTTTTTTGTTGATGGTTTTGCTCGAAAAATATATATGCAGGCTCTTTCTTTAATGATTTGGAGAACGCAAATTCGTGTGTCTCCGTACTTATATATTTCGCCTCTCTTCCAATCGAAAGATGTCCTTCCATTTTTTCTGGATAAAATTTTGACAATGTTTTATGGATATAAGATTGTGCAATATCTTCAGCCAGTATTTTTGTGTTTATTCCTAGCTTTTTAGAGGATGCTAGAATTTCATGTGCATGGCTTAGTCTGTGAAGTTTCAAGTTACCTCCTAGTGGCTGGGATGTTATCGACAAATATGTGGCCTCTAGACCTAGGCTTTCCTGGTACTTGGTAGCCTATATGTGGTGCATGTGGTCCATTACCTAGTCCACCGTTTCCACCGACATTGTTCCACTCGGGAATGTCCATATTGACATTTGCTCCATTTGGAGCCTGCCATTCGACTGGGACGGATTTTCCATTTACATCTGTTCCCCATTTCGTGACTTCAAACTGCTCACGCGGTACACCAGTTCGTCTGAACGCTTCGGTTAGACCATCGTGATGACTTTTTCCTGTGCCGCGAAGATCAAGGTCTTTTTCTGGATTGAACTCCCAGTTTTTTCCTTCTAGCGCTGCCCTACATTGACTTCTACACCCGCTCAACCCTAGCGGATCCACCCACCCTGTCGGGTTGGGGGCGTACATGTACAGGTTTTCGCCGCCGGCCAGGCCGATGGGGTCCTGGGTGGTGAAGCGTCCCGTCTCTGGATCATAGTACCGATGGCGGTTGTAGTGCAGCCCGGTTTCTTCATCCAGGTACTGACCCTGGAAGCGCAGGGGGTTGTCGGTGGTGCTGGGGTTGCCGTGGCCGTCACTGGCCTTGGTGAGCTTGCCCCAGGCGCGGTAGTGGCCGACCCAGGCGAGTTGTCCATCCTGCCCGGCCAGCTCCATCGGGGTGCCGAGGTGGTCGGTGTGGATGCTGTAGAGCGTCGGCTCGGTTGGCTGGTGTTCGGTATAGAGCACCGCCCCAGTGCCGCTGCGGGTGTGGACGGCCTCGAAGCGGTTTTCGAGCTTGGCGGCGGGCACGAAGCTGTCGGGTTCGAACAGGTAGATCACCCGCCGTTCGGGGGTGAGGCCGGGATACTCGAGCCGATGGCAGCGCTGGGCGATCGGTAGCGAGTGAGGCCGCTCGGGGTTCTCGCGGGCCAGTTCGAGCCGTTCGGGGCGAAACAGCGGCGGCAGGCCACCGACAAAACGCTCTTCGCTTTGCAGCAGGTCACCGTCCCAGTTGAACACCGTCAGCTCACTGGGCTGGCCCTGGCGGTTCACCTCTTTCCACACCCGTCGGCCGAGGCCGTCGTAGGCGTAGCGGGCGCGCATGCGCGGCAGGGTGTCATCGCCCGCGGCGGGTGCATGGGGGTAGTGGCTGGCCTCGATCAGCCGGTGTTCGGGGTCGTACTGGTAGTGCCAGGTCTCGCCGCTGGGGGCGATGCGTCGGGTCAGGTTGCCACTGGCGTCGTAGTGGTAGTGGGTGCCGGCGTAGCGCTTGAGCAGGTTGCCCATGGCCGGCGACAGGCTGGCCGGTGCGCCTGGGTAATCGAGGCGAATGCGCTCCTCGGACCCGTGGTCGAGGTGATCGCGGGGGCGCTCGCGTCGCCAGCGGGTGGCGTCGGAGGTTGTACCTTCGTTTCCTTTTTCGCCTTTTGCTTGTGGCGGCACGGGATCGACCAGATTGCCGGCCGGGTCGAAGGCGAACACTTCCTCAAGCCCGGGGGCGCTTGCCTGGCGCAGCCGGCCCAGTGGGTCGTAGCCGTAGCGGGTGGTGCCACGCAGGTTGTCGTCCGCCTGGCTGAGCAGGCCGTTGGCGCTGTAGTGCCACTGGCGCCTGACGGTGGGGTGTCGGGGGCGGTCCTCGACGGATGCTTCGAGGGTGCGGATGTGCTGCTCGATCAGGCGTCCCAGCGGGTCGAAGCGTGATTCGACCTCGCGGCTGCCCTGGTGACGGCGCACCTCGCGATGCAGGTCGTCGCGCTCGAAGGCCATCAGCTCGCGCTGGTCCAGGGTCATGGCGTGGACATGGCCTGAGCCATAGCGCAGCCAGGCCAGGGTCTGTCCGTCGGGCAGGGTGGTGGTCTCGCGGTTGCCCAGGGCGTCGTGGGTGTGGCGGGTGACGCTGGAGTAGTCACCGCCGTTGGGCAGCTGATGACGCTGCACCTCGGCGATCAGGTTGTCGGCGGTGTCGAAGTGAAAGCGCGTCTCGCTGTGGCGGC
>NZ_PYVV01000021.1:0-46756 GCF_003056325.1 Halomonas sp. BN3-1
TAGAGGGCATCAGGGGGCATAGTCTAGCTACCAGGCTGTTGAGCCTCAGGCTCTGTGGATGCTCACCCTGATGCCAAGGCCTGCTGGCAGCTAAACAACAAGCCCGGAGAGACACAAGGCTCTGTCCGAAAAGTCGACGAGTGCAGGCACTTTTCAGACGAGCCCTAGTGCAGCTTTAGCCTGGGCTTGAGGAAGCGGTTAAGCCCATCCACCACCACCATCATGGCGGTCTTGACCGTGCCGTGGATGGCGCGCTGGTGCATGCGGTAGAGCGAGGCGTAGAAGAAGCGCGCCAGGTTACCCTCGATGAACAGACTACGGGCCGAGGCGGCGCGCATCAGGCTGCCGATGGCGTCGAAGTGGGCCAGCGAAATCAGCGAGCCTCGGTCGCGGAAGACAAATTCCTTGAGCGGCTTGCCGTCGACCACGGCACACAGGTTGCGGTAGAGCACGCCGGCCTGCTGGTGGGCGGCCTGGGCCCTGGGTGGCACCACCGTGCCGTCTTCCTGGGGGCAGCTTGCGCAGTCGCCGAAGGCGAAGATGCGCGGGTCATCGATGCTCTGCATGGTGGCGGCCACCTTGACCCTGTTGTTGCGCTCCACCTCCAGCCCCAGTTCTGCCAGGAAGGCCGGAGCCTTGATGCCGGCGGCCCACACCCCCAGGTCGATCTCGATGGCGTCATCGTCGGTGGTGTGGATGGCGCGCTCGTCGACCATGGTCACCCGGGTGTCCACATGGACCTTGACCCCCAGGTTCTCGAGTTCCTTGTGCACCGCGCCGCTGATGCGGTCCGGCAGCGCCGGCAGCACCTTGGGTGCGGCCTCGATCAGGTGGACCCGCAGGTGCTCGCGGCCCAGCGCGGTAAAGCCGTAGCTCTTGAGCATGCGCGAGGCGTCGTGCAACTCGGCGGCCAGTTCGACGCCGGTGGCCCCGGCCCCGATGATGCCCACGGTAATGCAGGGATCCTGATCCTCGAGCCGGGTGCTGTAGCGCATGAAGGTATTGAGCAGTGCCTGGCGAAAGCCTTCGGCCTGGGCAGGGCTGTCGAGGAAGTGGCAGTGGTCCGCCACGCCTTTCGTGCCGAAGTCGTTGCTGACGCTGCCGACTGCCAGTACCAGGTGATCGTAGTCGAGACGCCGCGCCGGCAGGATCTCGTTGCCCTCGTCATCGACGATGGGGGCCAGGGTCAGTTGGCGGGACTCGCGATCCAGATCGCACAGGGTGCCGCGCTGGAAGCGGTAGCCGTTGGCCGCCGAGTGGGCCTGATAGGAAATCTCGTCGAGGCCCGAGTCGAGGACGCCGGTGGCGACCTCATGCAACAGCGGTTTCCAGATGTGGGTCGAATTGCGATCGACCAGCACGATGTCGGCCTTGTCCTTCTTGCCGAGCCGTCGTCCCAGGCGCGTGACCAGCTCAAGGCCGCCGGCGCCGCCGCCGACAACCACGATGGTGGGTTTGCTCATGATGAGCTCCAGAAAAAAGGTGGAGCGCCATCATAGACAGATAAGTGCTTGGCTGACCACGGCGCTTGCGCCAGAATGTGCGCCGCGCATAGATATTCCAATTTCGGCATAGTCGAGGAGACGGCCTATGGGTGACGCCCTGGAGGGGGTGCTGTTGGTGGCCTTCGATCTGGATGGCACCCTGATCGATTCGGTCCCGGACCTGGCAGCGGCGGTGGATGCCGCCTTGATCGACGTCGAACTGGCGCCGGCAGGCGAAGCCAGGGTGCGCGACTGGGTCGGCAATGGTGCCTGGGTGCTGCTGGAACGTGCCCTGACCGATGCACTGGGCGAGGCCCCCAGCGAGGTGCTGTTGAAGACCGCCCACGAGCGCTTCCTCGAGCACTACCATCGCCGTCCCTGCGACAGGACGAGGCTCTATCCGGGGGTGACGGAGACCTTGAAGCGGCTGTTCGGGCGGGGTCTGATCCTGTGTCTGGTCACCAACAAGCCCGAGGCCTTCATCCACCCGATCCTCGAGCACCTGGGTATCGATGGCTTCTTTTCCGCCTGCCTCGGTGGCGACACCCTGCCTCGTCGCAAGCCTGATCCCATGCCGCTGCGGCACCTGTCCCAGCAGTTCGACGTCTGTCCCTCGTACTGTCTTATGGTGGGCGACTCCCGTCACGATGTCGCGGCGGGCAAGGCCGCCGGTTTCCGTACCGTGGCGGTGCCTTACGGCTACAATCACGGCGAGCCGATCAGCCTGAGCGAGCCGGATCTGGTGGTTGAATCGCTGGAACAACTCGTTTAGGGTTTTTTGGCATGACACTATCGTTAGCGTCATGCCGATAAATCCTCGCTATTGCAGGCTTTACCAGGCGCCCGTCACAGGGAATCCCGTCGTGTGGAATCCTCGAGCGCGGCGCCCGGGTCTCGCGGTAGCTGTCTGTCACTCGTTGGCTTCATTCATTCGTTTCGCTGGTGGACTGCCCATGGCCCAGCCTTGCTTCTCCTCGATGTCCTGTCCGCATCTGTCTGCGTCGCTGCCTACGACGTCCTGCGGTTGGCGATGGTGACCGTTACTCCGTTCTTGTCGTTGTCACTTTCGTCTCTTGAATTGAGGATCTGGGCATGATGACCCCCGAGCGTTTCGACGAGCTGGCCCAGGCCGGCTACAACCGTATTCCCATCACCCGCGAGATGATGGCCGACCTGGACACGCCGCTGTCCACCTATCTGAAACTGGCCGATCAACCCTGGACCTTTCTGCTCGAGTCGGTGACCGGCGGCGAGAAGTGGGGGCGTTACTCGATCATCGGTCTGCCCTGTCGCGAACGCATCGAGGTGCGGGGCTATCAGGTTCAGCATATTGTCGATGGTGACGTGACCGGCGCCACCGAAGTGGAAGATCCGCTGGCCTGGATCGAGGAGTTTCAGCGTCGCTTCAAGGTGCCGGTGCTCGACAACCAGCCGATCTTCGACGGCGGACTGGTGGGCTACTTCGGCTACGACACCATCCGCTATATCGAGCCGCGCCTGGCCGGTGTGGAGAAGGACGACCCCATCGGGGTGCCGGACATCCTGTTGATGGTGTGCGATGAGCTGGTGGTGTTCGACAACCTTTATGGGCGTCTGACCCTGTGGACCCACGCCGATCCTTCCACGCCCTCGGCCTACAGCGCCGCCCAGGCCCGGCTGAGCGCCCTGGAAGACGCCCTGCGCAGCCCGCTGTCGGTGGCCTCGCGAGTGCCCGGTGACGCGCGCCCGGCGGTGGAGGAGGGGCACTTCACCTCCGGCTTCACCGAAGAGGGCTTCAAGTCGGCAGTGGAAAGGATCAAGGAGTACGTGCTGGCGGGCGACGTGATGCAGTGCGTGCCGTCCCAGCGCATGTCGATCGAGTTCCAGGCCGAGCCGCTGGACCTGTATCGGGCTCTTCGCAGCCTCAATCCGTCGCCCTACATGTTCTTCTTCAACCTTGACGACCACCATGTGGTGGGTGCCTCGCCGGAGATCCTGACCCGCCTGGAGGATGGCATGGTGACGGTGCGTCCGATCGCCGGCACCCGGGTGCGCGGCAAGACCGAGGCCGAGGACAAGGCGCTGGAGGAGGACCTGCTGGCCGACCCCAAGGAGGTCGCCGAGCACCTGATGCTGATCGACCTGGGCCGCAACGACGTCGGCCGCATCTCCGAGACCGGCAGCGTCGAGGTGACCGATCAGATGGCCATCGAGCGCTACTCCCACGTCATGCACATCGTCTCCAACGTCACCGGCAAGCTGAAGCCGGGCTACAGCGCCATGGACGTGCTGCGCGCCACCTTCCCGGCGGGCACCCTGTCCGGAGCGCCCAAGATCCGCGCGATGGAGATCATCGACGAGGTCGAACCGGTCAAGCGCGGCGTCTACTCCGGGGCCGTCGGTTATCTGTCCTGGCATGGCAACATGGACACCGCCATTGCCATCCGCACCGCGGTGATCAAGGACGGTCAGCTGCACGTCCAGTGTGGCGCCGGCGTGGTGGCGGACTCGGTGCCCCAGTCCGAGTGGGACGAGACCCTGAACAAGGGGCGTGCGCTGTTTCGTGCCGTGGCCATGGCCGAGCAGGGACTGCGCTGAGTTCGGCCTGACATCCGCTTGACAGCCATGACCACGACACACACTATAAGCCCATGATGAATATGACCTCCGCACCGTCCCGTGATCGCCAGCAGTGGTGGCGCCCCTTCGACTGAAGCGGGCGGAGGAACCCTGAGCGCCGGGGTGTCGCGGACCACGGTCTGGACAACGACGGTCAGGACAGCGAAAGTGCCGCCCGCGAGGCGGCATTTTTGTGTGTGGGTCGTCTCGCTGGGTGAAGCCCAATATTGAATCCTGGAGCCACCATGATCTTGATGCTCGATAACTACGACAGCTTCACCTACAACATCGTCCAGTACCTGGGCGAACTGGGCGCCGAGGTGGTGACCCGACGCAACGACACCATCAGCCTCGACGAGATCGAGGCCATGGCGCCCAGCCATATCGTAGTGTCGCCGGGGCCCTGCACGCCCAACGAGGCCGGCATCTCGCTGGAGCTGATTCGCCACTTCGCCGGCAAGCTGCCGCTGCTCGGTGTGTGCCTCGGCCACCAGGCCATCGGCCAGGTGTTCGGCGGCAAGGTGGTCCGCGCGCCCCAGGTCATGCACGGCAAGACCTCCGACATTCGCCATGCCGGACAGGGCGTGTTCAAGGGCCTCGATGATCCGCTCTCGGTGACCCGCTACCATTCGCTGGTGGTGGAGCGCGAAAGTCTGCCGGAGTGTCTCGAGATCACCGCCTGGACCGATGACGACGACGTCACCCCCGGCCTGATCATGGGCCTGCGCCACAAGGAGCTGCCCATCGAAGGGGTGCAGTTCCACCCGGAATCGATCCTGTCGCGACAGGGACACGAGATGCTGGCCAACTTCCTCGAGCGCCACTGACTACCATCAGGAGACTTGCATGCAGATGACCAATGCCATCGCGGCGGTGATGCGCCGGGAGAACCTGGGCCGAGAGCAGGCCTATGCGGTGATGCGCACCATCATGACCGGCGAGGCCAGCGACGCTCAGGTCGCCGCCTTTCTGATGGGCATGGCGATGAAGGGCGAGACCGCCGAGGAAATCAGTGGCTGCGCCCAGGTGATGCGCGACCTGATGACGCCGGTAACGCTGTCCTGCGACAACGTGGTGGATATCGTCGGCACCGGTGGGGACGGCGCCAACCTGTTTAACGTATCCACCGCCTCGAGCTTTGTCGCTGCCGCCGCCGGCGCCCACGTGGCCAAGCACGGCAACCGAGGGGTGTCGTCGTCCTCGGGCAGTGCCGATCTGTTCCAGGTGGCCGGCATCGGCCTGGATCTGGACGCCGAACAGGTGGGCCGCTGCATCGAGGAGGTCGGCGTCGGCTTCATGTTCGCGCCCAACCACCACCCGGCCATGCGTCACGCCATCGGTCCGCGCCGCGAGATGGGCGTGCGCACCCTGTTCAATATTCTGGGGCCGTTGACCAACCCTGCCAGTGCGCCCAATCAGCTGCTCGGCGTCTACCACGCCGACCTGCTGGAGTTGATGGTGGAGGTGCTGCGTCAGCTCGGCAGTCGGCATGTGCTGGTGGCCCACGCCGAAGACGGCCTGGACGAAATCTCGCTGGCGGCACCGACCCGCATCGCTGAACTCAAGGATGGCGAGATCCATCGCTATACCCTGACCCCCGAGGATGTCGGTATCGAGCGTCAGTCGCTCGCTCCGCTCAAGGTCAAGACCGCCGAGGACAGCCTGCGCCTGGTCGAGAAGGCGCTTTCCGGCGAGGGGCCTGCGGCGGATATCGTCGCCCTCAACGCCGGCGCCGCCCTCTACGCCGCCGACGTGGCCGATTCCCTCAAGGAAGGCGTGCTGATGGCCCAGGACGCCCAGGGAACCAGGCTGGCGCTGGAAAAGATGAAGGAACTGGCCCACTTTACCCGGGTGTTCGCTCAGTAGGACCTTTCTGAAAAGAGCCCGACGGGCCGCAAGGAGAATCACAACATGGCCAATGCCACCCCGACGATCCTCGAGCGAATCCTCGAGCGCAAGGACGAGGAGGTCGCCAGCCGACGCCGCCAGGTCAGCGAGCAGGCGCTGCTCGCGCGTGCGCGAGAGCAGGATGCACCGCGCGGTTTCGTCATCTCGCTGGCCGAGCGGATCCGCGACGGCGACGCCGCAGTGATCGCCGAGGTCAAGAAGGCGTCACCCTCGAAGGGGCTGATCCGTGAGGACTTTCGCCCGGCCGAGATCGCCGCTCAGTACGCCCGGGGTGGGGCGGCCTGCCTCTCGGTGCTGACCGACGCCGACTTCTTCCAGGGCCATGAGGACTACCTGATTGCCGCCCGCGAGGCGTGCAGCCTGCCGGTGATCCGCAAGGACTTCATCGTCCACGGCTACCAGGTCAGCGAGGCGCGGGCCATCGGCGCCGACTGCATCCTGCTGATCGTCGCCGCCTTGGAGGACGCCCAGATGCGCGACCTGCACCAGCAGGCTGGCGAGCTTGGCATGGACGTGCTGGTCGAGGTCCACGACGCCCAGGAGCTGGAGCGGGCGCTGGCGCTCGATCTGGATCTGGTCGGGATCAACAACCGCGACCTGCATACCTTCAATACCCGACTCGAGACCACCCTGGAACTGCTGCCGCGGATTCCGCCCGAGGTCACGGTGATCACCGAGTCCGGCATCCACAGCCGCGACGATGTGCTGCGCATGCGCGAGAACGACGTCCATGGCTTCCTGGTGGGCGAGGCCTTCATGCGCGAAGAAGATCCGGGCGAGGCCCTGCGGCGACTGTTCTTCTGAGTCCTGTGCTCGCCTGAAGACACCTCGGGCCGGTCATCGACCGGCCCGAGGTGTTTTTATTTCCGACTACTTTGCCGGTCTGGCATGACCAGGCGGATCACATGATCGCCCTTGCGCGGTGTCAGCGGCGCGTCGGCGGTGGCGATGCGCGGCCGCCCGGAAGTGCCGACACAGATCAGCGGCGCCGAGTCGGTATCGCCGGGGAAAGCCCCCTGACGTCTCGCGCTGGCGACGTCCCTGGCCTGGAGGGGCGCTTGCCGGGTGTCTGTGCTGTGGGCGTGACCTGGGCGTCTTTCTCCCCTTTCTCCACTCGCACGCTTGTCGCCGCTGGCGCGCAGCAGCGCCCGTGAGCGGGGGGCTTCGTCGAGCCTTTCGACCTCGAAGCGAGCCCCACGCTCGACCAGGCTCGAGAGCTGGGCAAAGGTCATCTCGCGGCCGAACAGGTAGGGAACATGCTCGATGGCGGTGGCGTGCTGGCGCCGGGCCTGGCGCCCCAGGTTGACCGCCAGGCGGAATACCTGGCCCTGGCCCAGCAGATGCTCGAAGTGCAGCGCGGCCAGATCATTGAGCTCTCGGTAGGGCGACAGCGGCATCAGGTAGCCGATACCGCTCAGCTCCATATGCTGGGCGGCGTGTTCGGACAGCGGGTCACCGTAGTAGGCCGAGAGCCCCTCAGCGCGGGCGGCCTGCACCGCGTCCCAGCTCGAGTCGGTCAGCAGCACGCCGAGTCGGGCCTGGCGCAGACAGTGGGCCATCTGCCGGGCCACCGGGTTGGCGCCGATGATCAGCACGCCGTGGGCCGAGGGGCGGCGCACCTTCAGCCAGTCGCCCAGCGGACGGGCCAGCAGACTCTGGGATACGACCGTGGCGATGATCACCAGAAAGGTCACCGGCACCAGACGGTCGGCGCCGGGCACACCGATCTCTTCCAGCCGCAGCGCGAACAGCGAGGCCACTGCGGCGGCGACGATGCCGCGGGGCGAGATGAACGCCAGCAGACTCTTCTCGCGCCAGTCCAGGCCGCTGCCCAGGGTGCACAGCCACACCACCAGCGGACGCACCAGCAACAACAGCACCGCCAGAAAGGCCCAGGCCGGCCAGCCCAGCAGCGCCAGTTGCTCGACCGTCAGACGTGCCGCCAGCAGGATGAACAGACCCGAGATCAGAAGAATTGACAGGGTCTCCTTGAACTCGATGATCGGTCGGGTGGGGACGCCACGCATATTGGCGAGCCAGGCGCCCATTACTGTTACCGTCAACAGGCCGGACTCGTGAAACAAGGTGTTGGACAGGGTGAACAGACCGAGCATGGTCATCAGGGTGCCGAAGCTGTGCAGCCGTTGCGGCAGCAGGTGCTGGCGCAGTACCTGGCCCCATAGATAGCCGCCGGCGACGCCGAAGCCGAAGCCGATCAACGCGGTCTGGGCGAACAGCATCAGGGTATGCGGCAGTGCCTGGGTGCCGGAGCCCAGGGCGACGAATTCGTAGACCAGCACCGCGCCGATGGCGCCCACCGGGTCGATCAGGATGCCCTCCCAGCGCAGGATCTGGGTCAGGTGCTCGCGGGCCCGCAGGGTCTGCAGCAGCGGCAGGATCACCGTCGGGCCGGTGACCACCAGCAGCGCCCCCAGCAGGCTCGCCATCTCCCAGCTCAGGCCCAGCAGCCAGCGGGCGGCCAGCGCTCCGCACAGAGCGGTGATCAGGGCTCCCCAGGTGACCAGGCGGCGCACCGTGCGGCCATGCCCTCCCAGCTCGCGAAAGTTCAGGGTGAGGCTACCCTCGAACAGGATCACCGCCACTGCCAGCGACACCAGCGGGAACAGCAGCTCGCCGAACAGGGCGTCGGGGTCGAGCAGGCCGGTCACCGGGCCTGCGGCAATGCCGGCGATCAACAGCGTCAGGATGGCGGGGACCTTGAGGCGCCAGGCTAGCCACTGTGAGCCCAGCGCCAGCAGGCCAACGGCCGCCAGGGTGAGTCCGGCATGCTCCATGGTCGGTCGACTCCGAAACGGGAAAAGCCGCGCAGCGTACTGACGCGGCGTCGATCATGCAAACCATCGCCATCATAGGCGTCAACGATGGTCTGACTCAGCTCGCCCGACGAAGTGCGCCGAGGAGCGCCTGTAGCGGATGCGGCAGCTGGCTGTCGGAGAAACGTCGGGCCTGGCTGCGACAGGAGTAGCCTGTGGCCAGCAGGCGACCGCTGCCGCCGTGCTCCTGCACCACCGGTTCCCAGGACTGGGCGTAGATGGTACGCGAGGTCGTAAGGTTGCGTGCCTCGTGGCCGTAGGTGCCGGACATGCCGCAGCAGCCCGAAGGCAGCGGCGCCAGGCGCAGCCCGAAGCGTTCAAACAACTGCTGCCAGGCCTTGGGACTGCCCGGTGCCTGGGTCTTCTCGGTGCAGTGGGACAGCAGCTGGAAGGGGGCTTCCTCGCTCAGGTCGAGTCCCGAGGGCACCAGCGAGGCGCCCAGGCTCAAAAGCCACTCCTGCAGCATCAGCACCTCAGGCACCGCCTGCTCACCCAGTGCCTTCACGTACTCCTGACGATAGGTCAGCGTCATCGCCGGGTCGATGCCCACCAGCGGCACGCCGCTGGCGGCCAGGGTGGAGAGCTCTCGGGCACGCTTGCGGGCGGTGCGCTCGAAGGCGCCGAGGAAGCCCTGGACGTTGAGCGGCTTGCCGTTGGGCTTGTAGGGCGCGACGAAGACGCGGATATCGAGGCGCGACAGCAGCTCCACCACGTCGGCGACCAGTCTGGCTTCGAAGTGGCTGGTGAAGGCGTCCTGCACCAGGATCACGCTGCGCGCCTTCTGGCGCTCGCTGAGGCGTCCCAGCGTCAGTGGTGTGGCCTCGGCCACGCCCCAGGCCTTGAGCTGCTTCTTGAGCCGGGCGCGTGACAGCCTGGGGCTGTCGACCATGCCGAGGCCGCGGGCCATCAGCCGGTCCACCAGGCGGTTATCGAGTGCCGCGTTGTAGGCCGGGGCCAGTGGCGCCAGCGCCGGCAGCAGGAATTCGAGCCCGCCGATCAGGTAGTCGCGCAGCGGTCGCAGGTAGCGTCCGTGGTAGACCTCGAGGAACTGGGAGCGGAAGGCCGGGACATTGACCTTGATCGGGCACTGGCCAGCGCAGGACTTGCACGCCAGGCAGCCGGCCATGGCGTCGTAGACCTCGTGGGAAAAGTCGTCCTTGCCGCGCAGGCTGTTGAGCGCGCGGCGGGGCAGGTGGGCGAGCCAGCCGAGCGCGGTCTCATCCTTCTTGCGCTGTGACTCCTCGACCACGTCGATGCCGGCCTTCCCCTGCAGGCGCAGCCATTCGCGCATCAGGCTGGCGCGGCCCTTGGGCGAGTGCACACGATCCCGGGTGGCCTTCCACGACGGGCACATGGCGTCGTCGGGATCATAGTTGTAGCAGGCGCCGTTGCCGTTGCAGTAGACGGCGTCGGCGTGGGCCTGCCATACCCGCTCGTCGATCTGACGATCGAAATCGCCGCGCATGGGCACCGCGTCGATGGCCAGCAGGCCGGGGTCGCTGAGGCTGGCGCCGGGCTCGGGCTGGCTGTCGGCCGCTTCGTCGGTCTCCACCAGCGGCGTGGCGATCTTGCCGGGATTGAGCTGGTTGTGCGGGTCGAAGGCACCCTTGAGGCGTCGCAGGCTGGGGTAGAGCTCACCGAAGAAGGCCGGCGCGTACTCCGAGCGCACGCCCTTGCCGTGCTCCCCCCACAGCAGGCCGTGGTAGCGCTGGGTCAGCGCCGCCACCTCATCGGAGATTTCGCGGATCATCGCCTGCTGGCGCGGGTCCTTCATGTCCAGCGCCGGGCGCACATGCAACACTCCGGCGTCGACGTGGCCGAACATGCCGTACTCGAGCCCGCGGGCATCGAGCAGGGCGCGGAACTCGGCGATGTAGTCGGCCAGGTGCTCGGGGGGTACCGCGGTATCCTCGACGAAGGGCAGCGGGCGCTTCTCGCCCTTGACATTGCCGAGCAGGCCCACCGAGCGCTTGCGCATGGCGTAGACCCGACCGATGGCGTCTCGGCCGACGGCCTGGGTGAAGCCCAGGCGGGTGACGCTGGTGTCGCTTTCGAGTCCCCGGCAGAAGGCGTCGACCCGGGCCTCGAGGCGCTCGGGGTCGTCGTCGTTGAACTCCACCAGGTTGATGCCTTCGATGGCCGGGCCGTCATCCACCGGGAAGAACTCGGCCACCGAGTCCCACACGAAGTCCTCCATGGCGAGCTTCAGCACCTTGTCGTCCACGGTCTCGATGGAGGTGGGGCGAAGCGCCTGCGGCTTTTCTGGTGACGAGCCGCCGGCCATCAGCGCCTTGGCGTCGGCGAGGGCCGCCATGAAGCTCGGGTAGCGCACATTGACCAGGATCGAGTGGCGCGGGATCGGCAGCACGTTGAGCACCGCCTCGTTGGTCAGCGCCAGCGAGCCCTCGGCGCCGCACAGCACGCTGTTGAGGTTGAAGCGGCCGTCGTCGTCGCGAAGGTGGGCCAGGTCATAGCCGGTCAGGCAGCGGTTGAGCGGCGGGAAGATCGCCTCGATGCGCTCGCGCTCCTGCTCGATGATCTTGCGGGCGGCGCGATAGGCGCGGCCCCGGGCCGAGTCCTCGGCGCACAGGGTCTCGAGTTCGTCCTCGTCGACCGCGGCGCTGATCAGGCGCTCGCCGCCGATCAGTACGCTGTCGAGCTCGAGCACATGGTGGCGGGTCTTGCCGTATTCGCAGCTGCCCTGGCCGCTGGCGTCGGTGGCGATCATGCCGCCGATGGTCGCCCGGTTGGAGGTGGACAATTCCGGTGCGAAGAACAGCCCATGGGGCCTCAAGGCGGCGTTGAGCTGGTCCTTGACCACCCCGGCCTGGACCCGCACCCGGCGGTTGTCGACGTCGATCTCGAGGATCTGGTTCATGTGCCGGGACACGTCCACCACCAGGCCGTCGCTCAGCGACTGGCCGTTGGTGCCGGTGCCGCCACCACGTGGTGTCAGGGCCACCTTGCGGAAGGTTTCCCGCCCGGCGAGCCGGCCGAGCAGCTCGAGGTCGCCTGCATGACGCGGAAACACCGCCGCCTGGGGCAGGCACTGGTAGAGCGAGTTGTCGGTGGCCAGCACCGTGCGGCTGGCGTAGTCCGGGGCGATTTCGCCCTCGAAACCTTCCGCCTTCAGGGCCTTGAGAAAGTCGACGTAGTGCTGGTCCAGTGGGGTCGCGGCATCAGCTAGGGGCAGTGGTGCGATCATGGTCTCGGTCGATACAGGCCCCGCGGCGGCGCGGCTGGCGCTATCGACAGGGCAGGAGAATGGGAGGGCGTCCACTTTACCGCGTCTCGGGGGGTGGGTGCATCCCGATCGCGCGAGAAGCGGGCGCTCGCCCCCGGTCGATGGCGCCGCCTCTCGCTTTTGCCTACAATAGCCGCCGGCAGAAATTCTACGTCCTACTTTAAACGCAGCTTTGCGATTTTACGTCTCGACGTAAATACGACGACAAGTTTCTGTGTAGTGCCTACAGCCAGGCTTGATCAGGATTGGCCCTTGATTGCCAATCCGCTTGCTTGCTTGCTTGCTTGCTTGCTTGCAGAACGGACGTGGCGCTATCTCAGGCGATTGATTCAACTTTCACTCAGGCGACGGACCAGACTCCATGCTCGATCCGAAACTGCTGCGCGGCGACCTCGATACGCTCGCCCAACGACTGGCCACCCGCGGTTACTCTCTCGACAGCGAGGCGCTTGGCTCGCTGGAATCCCGCCGTCGCGAGCTGCAGACCGAGACCGAGCGTTTGCAGAACGAGCGCAACACTCGCTCCAAGGCGATCGGCAAGGCCAAGGCCGCCGGCGAGGACATCCAGCCGCTGCTCGACGAGGTCAGTGACCTGGGCGAGCGCCTGGACGCCGCCAAGGTGGCGCTGGCCGAGGTGCAGGGCCAGTGGGAAGACATCGCTGCGGGGATTCCCAACCTGCCCCACGCCAGCGTGCCCGAAGGTGCAAGCGAAGACGACAACGTCGAGGTGTCGCGCTGGGGCAACCCCGGCGAGTACGCCTTCGAGGTCAAGGATCACGTCGATCTGGGAGCCAAGAAGGGCGATCTGGACTTCGAGGTTGCCGCCAAGCTGACCGGCGCTCGCTTCGCCGTGATGCGTGGGCCGATCGCTCGCCTGCACCGCGCCCTGACTCAGTTCATGCTCGACAAGCAGACCCTGGAGCACGGCTACGAAGAGTGCTACGTGCCCTACATGGTCAACCGTGACTCGCTCTACGGCACCGGCCAGTTGCCCAAGTTCGGCGAGGACCTGTTCAAGCTCGACGACGAGCGCGAGTTCCACCTGATCCCCACTGCCGAGGTGCCGCTGACCAACCTGCTGCGCGGCGAGATCGTCGACGCTGGCGCCTTGCCGCTGAAGCTGACCGCCCATACTCCCTGCTTTCGCAGCGAGGCAGGTTCCCACGGTCGCGATACCCGCGGGATGATCCGCCAGCACCAGTTCGACAAGGTCGAGATGGTGCAGCTGGTCGATCCGGCCAAGAGCTACGAGGCGCTGGAGGAAATGCGCGGCCACGCCGAGGCGATCCTTCAAGCACTCGAGCTGCCTTATCGGGTGGTGACCCTGTGCACCGGCGACATGGGCTTCTCCGCCGCCAAGACCTACGATCTCGAGGTCTGGCTGCCGAGCCAGGACACGTACCGCGAGATCTCCTCGGTGTCCAACTGCGAAGACTTCCAGGCACGCCGCCTGCAGGCGCGCTTCCGTGCCAAGGGTGAAAAGAAGCCGCAGCTTCTGCACACCCTCAACGGCTCCGGCCTGGCGGTGGGCCGCTGCCTGATCGCGGTGATGGAAAACCACCAGAACGAGGACGGCTCCATCACCGTTCCCGAGGTGCTGCGTCCCTATATGGGCGGGGTCGAGCGCATCAACGTCTGATCCGTCCTCGAGAGGGGCAGGTACGCTTGCCCTTGCTCAAGCCCTTGCTTAAGCAAAAGCAAAAGCCCCGGTGGTCGCGACCACCGGGGCTTTTGCGTCACGGGCTTTTGCGTGACGGGCTTAGGCGTAACAGGCTCAGGCGACATGGCACCGGACCCCGGCCGCTTTCCGTTGGGCGGGTGCGACTCGCTGGCCACCGATGCCATGGCCGTCGGGCTGACGTCGCCGCTATCGTCATTGCGGCGCAGCCGGGAGCTGCTGGCGATCCTGATCGATATCCGCGGTTGCCTCGGCCAGCCCCCAGCGAACCTGGACACCGGCGTCGATGGTGATGCTGCCGGGGCTGTAGTCGGCGTTGCCGCCGCTTTCGGCCATGTCCGCGCGCATCGCCATCATGCGTGGCTGAAACACCGGGGCGTTGGTCTCGCTGACATGGATCACCTCACCGAGCTCCACTCCCAGGGCGTCCGCCATCAGTTCGGCCTTGGCCCTGGCGCGCGCGAGCGCCTGGGTCAGTGCGCGGTCGCTGGCCGCGTCGCGGTCGGCAAGATCATAGCTGACGCCGTCCAGTGCATTGACGCCGGCTTCGGTCAGGGCGTCGAGCAGGGTCGGAAGGCTATCGAGATCGCTGATCGCCAGGGTCACCGGACGTTCAAGGCGAGTACGTACCATGGGGATGGGGGTGTCATTGCCCTGACGTGTTCGATGCAGCATCTCCTGCTGTACCCTCAGCGATCCAGCGTTGATCGCTTCGCGGGAAAGACCCGCGTCTTCCAGCGCCGAGATCAGCTCGGCGGCACGATCCTTCAGGCGTTGGCGGGCCTCAGCCAGGGCCTGGCCGTGGTCACCACTGTCCTTTTCCTGGGCGATGGCCGGTGTCAGCTCCCACAGTCGGGCGTTCAAGGTCGCTTCGTCCGGAGCGACCTTGAGCTCGGACTGGGCCTGGATATCCAGATAGCGTGGCGTGGGTGACTCGGCGGCCAGGGAGGGCGTGGCGGCCAGAGAAGCCAGCGCCAGGCCGAGCCCCACCGTCGCCAGCCGGTGGAGGTGGCGCAGGCGAAGGCTCGGCATCGCCCGTGACCGGGCGGAGGGAGTGGCGAGTGACATCGGATTCTCCTAGTAACGTGGGGGATTAACGACAGGGCGAACAACAGGGGGCGCGTCGCAGACAAGTCTGACAGGTACCCGCACCGGCCAGGGCCTACTGACTGGGACGGTGTCCCTGGCGAGACGTTCCCGGATCTCAAGCGTCTCCACGATCCTTGCATGGTTGAGGCTGGGCCGGCCAATGTCGCCGGAGTGATACACGCAACATTGGCAATGTCGCGCCATGTGCCATGATTCTTTGTGCTGAAACGATTGGCGGGGCATGATGGCGCCGATAACGCCGTCGAGCCGACGGCTGGTTAACGAGAGGAGCTACCGTCCATGGAAGATGAAGTCGAGGCGCAGGAGCGCAGGCTCCCCTTGAACCTGACGCTGGCCCTGGCTGCACTGGTGGTCATCGTCGCCGGCATGCGCGCGGGGGCAGACCTGCTGGTGCCGGTGCTGCTGTCGCTGTTCATCGCGGTGGTGTGTACCGCCCCGGTGCAGTGGCTGCACGAGCGGGGGCTGGGCTTGAGACTATCGGTATGGGTCACGCTGGTGGTGATCGGCGGCATGCTGATCCTGTTGGCGCTGTTGCTGGCCAATAGTGTCGGTACCTTTGCCGAGGCCTTGCCCGGGATCGAGGAAAAGCTCTACGAATACTACCTGCGCCTGCTCGATGGACTGGCCAGCATGGGGCTTGCCATCGACACCCAGCGGCTGGCCGGGTTTCTCGACACCCAGAAGCTTGGCGAATGGCTACCGGCACTGCTCAGCCAGCTCGGCAATCTGATGATGCAGAGTATCGTGGTGGCGCTGCTGGTGATGTTCATGTTGTTCGAGACCCTGAACTTCCGCGACAAGATATCCCGGGCGCTGGCCAACCCCGCCCCGAGCCTCGAGCGCTTCAACGAGTTCAGCCACACCCTCAAGCGTTACCTGGCGGTCAAGACCGTGATCAGCCTGGTCACCGGGGCCCTGGTGTGGGTGGCCTGTCTGCTGGTGGGGGTCGACTTCCCGCTGCTATGGGCGGTGCTGGCCTTTGCGCTCAACTATATCCCCAACATCGGTTCGGCCATCGCCGCGGTGCCGGCGGTGCTGCTGGTGCTGGTGTCTCCGGACGGGGGCATGGGTGATGCGCTGCTGCTGAGCCTTGCCTATCTGTCGATCAACTTCGTCATGGGCAATCTGGTCGAACCGCGGGTCATGGGGCGAGCGCTGGGATTGTCCACCTTCGTCGCCTTTCTGTCGCTGGTGGTGTGGGGCTGGATCTTCGGGGTCACCGGCATGTTGCTGTCGGTGGTGCTGACGATGACGTTGAAGATCGCCCTCGACAGCCACCCCCAGACCCGCTGGATGGCCCACCTGCTGGGACCGGCCAAGGGTGGCCCGGTGGAGGACGCCAGCCGGCCACTGGCCGAGCGTGCTCGCATGAGCAAGCTGAAACGCAAGGTCGAATCGGTCCAGCGCAAGTAAACCGACCGGGCGCTTAAGCCAGCGCTAGTAAGCTGGGCAAACCCAACAAAAGGTTGAGCCAACCCGGCCAGGGTCGGCTGCTGTAGCGCAAGCGAGCCAAGGACGGGGTTATGGCGCCTTCTCGGGCGGTGGGAATACCACCTCCATGCCGCGGGCGTCGAGCTGACGGATGTCCTCGGGGCTACCGTCCTCGGCCAGGGTGACCAGACCGATGCCGGGCCCGTTCCACAGGCGTTCTCCGGCCTTGGCGCGGTCCGGGTCCCTGGGCTCCACCGCCATGGGCCGGCGCTGGGTGAACCAGTTGAGCGGCGAGCGTGGCGAGTAAAGCCAGCGATTGAGCCGGTCGAAGGTATCCAGCAGGGTGTCAGGAAAGCAGTTCTTGAGACCGCTGGAGGTGATCTGCCAGATCATCGGGCCCTGGTGCCGGTGACGGATACGCACGTCGTAGACGAAGGAGTAGTGCACGTCGCCGGACAGGATGACGTAGTGTCCCGGGGTCCGCGAGTGGCGGAAGATGTTGAGCATCACGCTGGCGGCGCCACGATGGGCCATCCAGTTCTCGGCATCCACCAGCAGCGGCTTGCCCGCCAGGGTGAACAATTTCTGGATGGTCTCGATCAGCTTGACCCCGAACATCGGCGCCGGAGAGACGATGACCGCCGACGGTGCGTCGATCAACTCCTGCTGAAATTCCGATAACGCCTCCCAGTCCATCAGGCCGGATGGCCGTTCGGGCTTGCGCCCATTGCGCCAGCGTCGGGTGCGGGTATCCAGCACCACCAGCCGTGGACTGCCCTCCACCTGAAATTCCCAGCCCTCGAAGCGAAAGAGGCGCTCGAGACAGGCATCCTGCTGATCCTTGTCGAGCCAGCCTTGATGGTCATTGGCGTCGTTCAACAGCGCCTGGGCTTCGTCCAGCGGTGTCTTCAACCGCTCGGGGGCGTTGCCCCAGCCCTGACACAGCAGATAGGCCAGCAAGGCATTGCCGATGATGCGCTTGGAGAAGGGGTGGCCGTAAGCCGTGCTTTCCCACTGCGCGGTAAGGTTCCAGTCGTCGGTGACGTCGTGGTCATCGAAGATCATCAGGCTCGGCAACTGGGCCATGACGCGGGCGGCGGCAGGCAGGGTAGCGACAAAGTCGTCGATGATCCGAGCCTGGTCGTCGTAGGTCTCTCGTCGCTCTTCTTCAAGCGCAGGAGGCTGGCACTCGATGAGGCGCCACGGCGTCGGCGACCAGACCAGCAGGTACATGGCCACCATCTCGGCGAAGGTCATCAGGTGATTGGCGGCGCTGGCCGACGTGAACACCGGCTTGCGTACGCCCCCGAAGAAGCGATCCTTGAGGGCAGCCGAACTCTTGACGTCGGGCAGCAACTCCTCGCGTCGATAGTAGCTGAAGGGGCTTGCGTAGAGCGATTGGCTGTCGTCGATGGTCGAGCCCTCGAGGGTCTCGTCGAACAGCCCCAGGCGCTCGATCAGCGCGTGTATCGCCACCAGCAAGGGGCCGGCGACGTCATCGGCGTAGATCTGGTCGCCGGTCATCAACAGCCAGGCCGGCCACTGTTCGGGACAGTCGAGACGCTGGGCGAGCCAGCTGTCCAGATGGGCCAGGCCGTCCGGGCCATCGTAGTGAGGACGACGGCAGGAGCCGTGCAGCAGGCGCCGGTGGCTCGACGCCAGCACGAATGCCGGCGTCTCGTGCCCTTCATGGCACAGATGGGGCGCCAGCTCGCCGAGTGAGGTTTCGCGCTCGTCCGTCACCTTGAGGTCGTAGTCGATCCGGGTGTCCTGGGGCAGAGGCTCATCCAGCGGTGCATCGATCAGGTAGAGCAGGGCATGGCGGCCCAGTGGCACCAGCCGGTAATCGTCCTCACCAAGCGGCTGTCGGCGAGGTGACTCGCCGCTGGGTGACAGCTCGAGGGTCAAGCTGAGCGGACGGCTCGCCACCAGCCAGATGCGCAGACGTTCGGGACTCAAGCGTCGCAGGATGGGGCCGGCGAGGATAGCGGGGAGGTCGTCGGGAGACGTTCCGGTGTCGGTCATGGCGGTCCTGTGTCGGTTCGCTGTCGGTAAGCCCCGTTCCGGGGGAGACCTCGCGCATGGCGAATACATCAAGAGTATCAACGGTAAGCGGCAAGGAGGCCAGAGCGCCGGCGTATGCCATGCAGACTGTTCCCGAGGTGGCCGTTGCGCTGGCTGGTCTGGTAGCGCTGGTCTTGAACTGGCTGCGCGAGTGGACCAGGTCAGCACCTGGCAAATGCTAGCATCAAGGATGAGGAACGCGTCTTCCCGGGAGACTCCCATGGCTCATGAACATCGAACGACCGAAAGCGCCAGAGCGGACGGCCCTGCTCACCAGCACGCTGAGCGTGACAAGCATCGGCACGATCCCCACGGTCATGACGCGCACCGCCATGGCCATGGCATCGGCCATGTGCACACCGACAGCCAGCGTCGGCTGGCCTGGGGCATCCTGCTGACCGCGTCCTTCATGGTGGCCGAGGTGATCGGAGGTGTTGTCTCCGGATCGCTGGCGCTGCTGGCCGACGCAGGCCATATGCTCACCGACAGCGCTGCTCTGGTACTGGCCTGGTTCGCCGCCCGCCTCAGCAAGCGACCTGCCGACGACGCCCGCAGTTTTGGCTATGACCGGGTGCAGATCCTCGCCGCCTTCGTCAACGGCTTGACCCTGATCGCCATCGTTGTGTGGATATCGATCGAGGCGGTCCGCCGCCTGCTGAGTCCGGTCGAGGTGCTGGGGCCTGTCATGCTGACGGTGGCGGTGGCGGGACTGCTGGTCAATATCGTGGTCTTCGTGATTCTTCACGGCGGCGATCGCGACAATCTGAATATTCGCGGTGCTGCGCTGCACGTGCTGGGCGATCTGCTCGGTTCCGTTGCGGCGATCGTTGCATCGCTGGTGATCATGGCGACCGGATGGACGCCGATCGACCCGCTGCTGTCGGTGCTGGTGGCGCTGCTGATCCTCAGGAATGCCTGGACACTAACGCGCCAGAGTGGGCACATCCTGCTGGAAGGCGTTCCGGAATCCCTGGACATCGATGCCATGAAGCGGGCCGTCGTCGAGACGGTACCGGCGGTATGCGACGTTCATCATGTTCACGCCTGGTCGCTGACACCCGGACGGCATCTGGTGTCGATGCACGTCGGCGTGCGCTCGGGAGAAGACCACCAGACAACTCTGGTGGCAGTGCGGGAGGTGCTGACCCAAGGGTTCGATATCGAGCATGTCACGATGCAACTGGAAGAGGTGGGGGACTGCGTCGATCATCGCTGAGCAACACCACTGCATGAAGTCAGGCAGGCGCAAGGCAAGCCGAAAGGGAAGGGGGGGTGGCCGCCCCCCTGGAGGCAGGGAGGGCGAGGATGGCCGGCGACTAGAGAAGCTTGGTCTGTCGCAGACTGTGCAGGGCGCAGGGGGCATCGAAGCTGTTCGCATCTGCCAGATCCCAGAACTCACGATACAGCGGATGGTTCTTGGCGCCGCCCTCCAGCAATTCCTTGGGTGCCAGGCTGTCGATCAGGCTGATGTAGGGCAGCGCCTTGCCATTGGAGAGGCGCCTGATGATGTGTTCGGGGCCAAGTTCGCTGGGGTGATGCAGCCCAGCCGCCTCCAGCATCTCGCACAGGGCGAACTTGGTATTGGCGTGGAAGTTCTTCACCCGCACCGACTTGTCCTCGACGTCCAGGCGGTTGCCGCGGGCCTTGTCCTGGGTGGCGACCCCGCTGGGGCACTGGTCGTTGTGGCAGCTCTGGGCCTGGATGCAGCCCAGCGAGAACATGAAGCCACGGGCCATGTTGACCCAGTCGGCGCCCAGCGCCAGCGTGCGGGCGATGTCGAAGGCGCTGATGATCTTGCCGCTGGCGCCGATGCGAATCTCGTCGCGCAGTCCGGCGCCGACCAGGGTGTTGTGGACCAGGATCAGGGCGTCATTGAGCGGCATGCCGAGGCGGTTGATGAATTCCAGCGGTGCGGCGCCGGTGCCGCCCTGGCCACCGTCGACCACGATATAGTCGGGGCGGTCGCCGCATTCCAGCATGGCCTTGACCATGGCGAACCATTCCCAGGGATGGCCCAGGGCCAGCTTGATGCCCACCGGCTTGTCGCCGGACAGGGTGCGCAGCTCCTGGATGAAGTGGATCATCTCGCAGGGGGTGGAGAAGGCGGAGTGCTTGGCCGGCGAAAGTACGTCCTGGCCTTCGGGCACGCCGCGGGTCGAGGCTATCTCGGCGGTCACCTTGGCCCCCGGCAGGATGCCGCCATGGCCAGGCTTGGCGCCCTGGGACAGCTTGATCTCGATCATCTTCACTTCGTCACGACGGGCATTCTCCTTGAACTTGTCGCGATCGAATCCACCGTCGTCGCGACGACAGCCGAAGTAGCCGGAACCGATCTGCCACACCAGGTCGCCGCCGCGCAGGTGGTAGGGCGATATCGCCCCTTCCCCGGTGGTGTGGTAGAAGCCCCCGAGCTTGGCACCTTCGTTGAGGGCGCTGATGGCATTGGGCGACAGGGCACCGAAGCTCATGGCGGAAATATTGAGCACGCTGGCCTTGTAGGGCTTGGCGCGATGCTCGCCAACGACCACGCGGAAGTCATGATCGGTGATCTCCACCGGTGACAGCGATGGCCCCATCCACTCGTAGCCGGGGGCGTTCATGTCCCGGAGCGAGCCGAAGGGCTTCTTGTCGATGGTGCTCTTGGCCCGTCGATAGACCAGCGAGCGCTGCTCGCGGGAGAAGGGCGACTCGAAGGTGTCCGCCTCAATGAAGTACTGGCGGAACTCGGGCCCGATGGATTCCAGGAAGTAGCGAATATGCGCCAGGATCGGGTAGTTGCGACTGACCGTGCGGCGACGCTGGACGATGTCATAGGTGCCCAGCGCGGTCAGCGCGCCAAACGCCAGCACCCCCGTCAGCCACCATAGTGACGCCAGTAGCCCGAGCAGGCTGACGATCAGGCCGGCGACGGCGATGTAGTAGGCGCCGAAGCGGGTCGAGGCGTGGCGTGAAAGGTACGAGGCCATGTCGTTCTCCCTGAGTCACGGTTTTCTTGTGTTCTTTACTCATGCAAGCACATTACCTGTCACCGGCATAGAGCACGCGGCACCGGGTGACGACCAGGCACAGTGGAGCAAAAGGCGGAGGCATGGCTCGGGAGAGAGGCCGCGCTATAGGCGGCAGCCGGCCAGTCGTGAGGTGCTGCTGCAGGTGACTGCAAAGCGTCATCGTCTCGTAACCAAGTGCAAATAGTGTTTGACCTGAGCGCCAAGACGGCGCATGCTGCTCGCAGTTGGTTAGCAAGTTGAACGTCTCAGAGGTCATCGAAGCATCCTGGCGACGATGTTCCGGGGGAAGGTTTCTTGTTTTACCCACTGCAACTCGGGTATCTCCCGGTAATGTATATACGCTAGTCGAGGATTCGATCATGGCAACTGGTACCGTCAAGTGGTTCAACGACACTAAGGGCTACGGCTTCATCTCTCCGGACGACAACGGTGACGACCTGTTCGCTCACTTCTCCGAGATTCAAGCCGACGGCTTCAAGTCCCTGCAGGATGGCCAGAAGGTCTCCTTCGAGGTGACTCAGGGCAAGAAAGGCCTCCAGGCTTCCAACATCAAGGTCATCGACTAAGTCGATCGCTTGATGGCCGCTCAGGCGGCATGATGCATCGCACTTGATGCATGGAAAAGGCTCGCTACGGCGGGCCTTTTTGCGTTTCTGATGTGTCATTCTGCGCCCCGGGTGGGTGCCGGTGAAGGACACCCGTAAACGAGGTGAATCTCTCGCAAAGGCGCTGTGGCATAGGGTGAATGGCGCATATGCCTGAAAGAGATAAAAAAATAATACATTGTAACTATTTAGAATAAGGTGAGGGAGGCACAATAGGCTGATTCTCTTCAGCAAGGCCACCTCATGTCGCTGGATGCCTGGATCGCCCTTTCCGTTGCCTGTGCCGTCTTCCCGTTGATGGCGCTGACCCGTCTCGGCCCCGACATGGTGCTGATGGGGGCTCTTGTGGTGCTTCTGAGCCTTGGGGTCATCGACGCCGAGCAGGCGTTGGGCGGCTTTTCCAACAGTGGCCTGTTCACGGTCGCCTTCCTCTACATCCTGGTCGCCAGCCTGCGTGATACCGGTGGTATCGATCTGATCATTCGTCACGTGCTGGGACGCCCCTCCGGCGAACGTCACGCCTTGTCACGCCTGGTGTGGCCAGTCACCGCCGTCAGCGGGCTGCTCAACAACACGCCGGTGGTGGCCACCTTCATCCCTGCGGTGATCAGCTGGGGGCGTCGCTTCTCGATTGCCCCGCAGTTGCTGCTGATGCCGCTGAGCTTCGCTTCGATCCTCGGCGGCACCGTCACCCTGATGGGTACCAGTACCAATCTGGTGGTGCATTCGCTGATGCAGGAGCGCTTCCCGGACCTCCACCTGGGGCTGTTCGAAATCGCCTGGGTGGGCGTGCCCATGGCGCTGGTTGGGGTCGTCTACCTGCTGGTAGTAACGCCTCGTCTGCTGTCCAGGCGCCCCGGCAGCGAGGAGGCCTTCGCCAACCTGCGCGAGTTCACCATCGAAATGGAAGTGGATCCGCAGGGGCCGCTGGTCGACCGCACCGTCGAAGAGGCCGGGCTGCGGCATCTTTCCGGGCTCTTCCTGGTGGAAATCGAACGCGGTGGCAATGTGGTCAGCGTGGTGGGGCCGGGTGAACGTCTCAAGGGCGGGGATCACCTGGTCTTTGCCGGCACCACTGAGGGGGCAGTGGAATTGCAGCAGATGCGCGGTCTGAGGCCATCCCGTCTGGGGGAGTCGCATCTTGAGAAGGAGTTTCGCGAGCGCCGCCTGGTGGAAGCGGTAGTCTCCGACCAGTGCCAGTTCATCGGGCAGAAGATTCGCGATGGCCATTTTCGCACGCTCTATGGCGCCGCTGTGCTGGCGGTCTGTCGTGGTGGGCGCAGGGTGGCGGGTAGCCTCGGGCAGATTCGTCTGCAACCCTCCGATGTGCTGTTGCTCGAGGCGCGCCCGGCCTTTATCGAACGTCATCGACAGTCTCAGGACTTCCTGTTGATCAGCCAGGTCAATGGTCAGGCCAGGCCCGCCTTCGACCGAGCGCTGCGCGCCTGGGCGATCCTGGCGACGGTAGTGGTGCTGGCCTCCACCGGGCTGATGAGCATGATGAACGCCGCCATGCTGGGCGCCACGGCAGCCCTGTTGAGCGGCTGTGTCAGCGTCCGCAGTGCCCGTCGCGGCATGGACACCCAGGTGTTACTGACCATCGCCGCATCCTTTGGCCTGGGCGCCGCACTGCAGACGTCCGGGGCAGCAGATGTGGTGGCCCGTGGGCTGCTGAGTGTCGTCGGCGACAGTCCCTGGGCGCTGCTGGTGGGCACCTACTGTGTGGTGGCGCTGCTGACCTCGCTGGTGACCAACAATGCCGCAGCGGTCATTACCTTCCCCATCGCCATGGCAGGGGCCGAGAGTCTCGGCGTCAATCCTTTGCCCTACGTGGTCGTGGTGATGTTTGCCGCATCGGCCAGTTTTCTCACCCCGATTGGCTATCAGACCAATCTGATGGTCATGGGCCCCGGTGGCTACCGGGTTCAGGATTACCTCAAGCTCGGCGGCCCCCTGAATCTGCTGACTGCGGTCGTGGTGCTGGTGCTGACCCCCTTTTTCTGGCCCTTCTAAAAAGCCCTGTGTGCTTCTCGGTAGCCGGGTGACTTCACCTGTTTGGCTCGTCCCCTCTGGCGCATTGCGGTAGGCTAGGAGGTTGTGCTTTGCAACATAGACTGAGATCTGCCCATGAGCGACAACGACCAGCTGGTCATCGAGCCCCGAGGCGAAGCGGACGCCTGCATGATCATTCTTCACGGCCTGGGAGCGGATGGGCGTGACTTCGAGCCGGTGGTGCCCATGCTGCCAAGGCCCGGTTACGCTCAGATCCGATTTATCCTGCCCCATGCACCGCGCCTGCCGGTCACCATCAATGGTGGCATGGTCATGCCCGCCTGGTACGACATTCTCGAGATGAGCCTGGACCGTCGGGTGGACGAGATGCAGCTGCGGCTGTCGGCCGAGCGGATCAAGGGCGTCGTACAGTCCCAGATCGATGCCGGCATCGACAGCCGACGTATCCTGCTGGCCGGGTTTTCCCAGGGTGGGGCCGTTGCCTACGAGGCCGCCTTCAGCTTTGACAAGCCGTTAGGCGGTCTGCTGGCGATGTCCACCTACTTTGCCACCGCGAACTCGATCAAGCTGAACGAGGCCAATCGCGACCTGAGGGTGGAAATCCATCACGGCAGCATGGATCCGGTGGTACCCGAATCCCTGGGCCGAGCCGCCTTCGCTCGTCTGGAGGAGCTTGGCTATCACACCGTCTATCGTCAGTATCCCATGGCTCACGCGGTCTGCCCGCAGCAGATCGGGGATATCGGCGAGTGGATGAGTGAGCTGCTGGGACAGTGAGTCCTGAGGCTGCTTTGCTCAGCCTGCGAACATGAGACTTTTCATCCTGCGAAGGAAGTCTGGTTCTTCTAAGCTTTTTTCGTACAAAAAATTAAGAAAAAGCTTACGGGATGCAGGGTGATGTCTGTATGGAGGTTTTTCCGTCGCGACAAGACAAAGGCCGAGAGTGGCGCACCCCCAAAGACCATGACGGTCAGTGACGGGGAGTCGGGGGCCGAGGCCCTGCTGGGCGCCGCGCCGGGGTCCGCCTTGTTGCTTGACCATGAAGGAACCATCGTCTGGGCGAACGCTCGTCAGTGCAATGAACTGGGCAAGTCTCTGGCAGACATCAGGGGGCTGCGCCTGACCGATGTTCATTGCAGTACGGCAGCCGAGACACTGGAGCTGGCCCTTGCGCGTTGTCGCGAGGGAGGCGGGAGCTGGGAAGGCGTGGTGGCCTGTGACGGGGTTGGTCGTCTACGTCACCTTGGTACCAGCATCCACCCGGTGTCGTGGTGCGCTGCCCGCTGGATGCTGATGAAGCACGACGTCAGCCGACTGCAACTGCAGGCGGCGTCAGCTCAGCGACTGAGCCGCACCATTGAAAGCCGCATGGCGAGGCTCCCGGGAGTGGTGTTCCGGCTGCGCCAGTCGCCCGGGGGAGGCTTGTCGTTTGACTACCTGGGACCTGGCTTCGAATCCCAGACGGGGCTGTCTCGTCAAAGAGCCCTTGAAGACGTCGAGGTCGTGCTTTCCAGGCTGGACGAGGACGCGCGTGAGCAGTTGACGCTGGCGCTCGCCCAGTCGCTGGTCAGCCTCACACCCTGGCACCTGGACATCACCCTGGGTGATGCTCAGGAGACCGTAGCGGAAGGACAGCGCTGGTTCGAGGCCAGGGGGACGCCCCAGCGATTCGATGACGGCACCGTGGTCTGGGATGGCCTGCTGCTGGATGTGACCCAGCGCAAGCAGGCGGAGTCGCGTGTCGCCAAGCTGGTCAGCACCGATGTCCTCACCGGCGTGATGAATCGCCGTGCCTTCCTCGAGGCAGGAGCGCGGGTACTCGCCCGATTGCGGCGCCGTGGCGAGCCAGCGGTGCTGGCGATGCTGGATCTTGACCATTTCAAGTCACTGAACGATGCCTACGGCCACGCCGCCGGGGATATGGTGCTGAAGGCTTTCGCCGATACCTGTCGTCTAAGCCTGCGCCCCTATGACCTGCTGGCGCGTATCGGGGGCGAAGAATTTCTGGTACTGCTCGGTGACGTTCATGCCGAAGACGCCTGGGACATACTGGAGCGTCTTCGAAGCAACGTGGAAGCATCGACCTTGAAGGTCGACCGTCGTGCCCTCAAGGTAACGGTGAGCATGGGAGCCATCTGTGTCGGGCAGGACGAAAGTCTCGACATGGCCATGCGGCGTGTGGACGGAGCGCTCTACGATGCCAAGCGTGCCGGTCGCAACCAATTGAAGGGCCTCCTTCCTGAGTATGAACGCGATAACCTCGCGTTGGGCAAGGCCCTGGCATCATCCACCATCTACAAGGAGATCGAGATGGCGTTGAGCGAAGATCTGCGGATCCCCAAGCCCTGCCCGAACTGCGGCAGCTACAACATGCGAGTCCCCAGCACCAAGAATCCCGATGAAAAGGTGCACTGCGCTTCCTGCCAGACCTACGTCTGCCTTTATTCCGAAGCGGCCGAAATGATCGAGAAGACACCCAAGAGCGAGTCCGAGGAGCTGATCGAGAAGGCCATGAACCGGGACAAGTGACCGTGACAAGTGACCGGGGCAACTGAAAGTGTCAGCTCCGGGCCGAACGCCAGCGCCCCCGCCTTGCAGGCGGGGGCGCTTTGGTTTCGTTGGGGGGCGCTTTCGTTTCGTTGGTGGGCGCGTTCGTTCCGCTGGGGGCGCTTACAACAGCTCTTCGCCGGCCAGGGCCAGGCGCGAGCGCTCGACGCTCTTCAAGGTCACATGGCCGGCATGGGGCCAGTTCTTGAAGTTCTGAACCACTGCGGCCATGCCGCAGGTATTGGCGGTGAGGTAAGGGGTGTCGATCTGGCCGACGTTGCCCAGACAGACGATCTTGGTGTTGCGTCCTGCTCGGGTGATCAGGCTCTTCAACTGCTTTGGCGTAAAGTTCTGGGCCTCGTCGATGATCAGGAAGGTGTCGTTGAGGGTGCGTCCACGCATGAAGCCCGGCGCCCGGATCTGTACGCGTGAGCCCAGTAGCTGGCGCGTGGCGTCCTGGTTCCAGGTCGAGCTTCCGTCATGCTCGTCGCGCAGCAGGTTGTCCATGTTGTCGTGGAAGGCGCCCATCCAGGGCGACATCTTTTCCTCTTCGGTGCCGGGCAGAAAGCCGATGTCCTCGCTCATGGAGATCGGCGCCCGGGTGAATACCACCCGTTCGAAGCGCTTGGTATCGAGGGTCTGCTGGAAGGCAGCGGCCAGGGTCATGAAGGTCTTGCCGGTGCCGGCACTGCCGGCCACCGTGACCAGGTCCACGGCGTCATCCATCAGCAGGTTCAAGGTGAAGTTCTGCCGGCTGTCGTGGGCGTGTACCCCCCAGACGCTGGCGCCGTGGCGATAGTTGGTCAGAAGCTCCAGGGTGGCCTGGTGGGGGGCGAGTTCGCGCACGATGGCCTCGAAGCTGGCCTCGCCGTCGGCGTCGGACACCAGCATGCCCAGGTGCCAGTGCTGGGGAATCTCGCCGCTCAGTCGATAGATGACACGGTCATGGTCGCGCTCGACCTTGACGTCCAGCGCCATGGCGTCCCACAAGCCATGGCCGGCGTCCTCATACACAGCGACACCGTCGGTCATGGCGTCGGAGTCATCGAAGGCGCGATCGGTCAGGTAGTCCTCGACCGGCACGCCGAGGGCGGCGGCCTTGACCCGCAGGTTGATGTCCTTGGTGACCAGGATCACCGAGGCGTCGGGGCGCTCCTGACGCAGTCGGCAGGTCTCGCCGAGCAGACGATTGTCGGGGCTGTCTTCCAGGTTGTCGGGCAGGGTGAGGTCGGAGTAGCAGAGCAGTCTCAGTCGGCCATCTGGTCCGCTGACGCGGGTGATGGGAATACCTTGGCGTATCTGGTCGATGTCGACGTTGGCGGTCAGGTCAGAGAGGGTCCGGCTGACTTGCCGGGCGGTGCGGGCGATTTCGCGGATGCCATTCTTGTGCTTGTCGAGCTCCTCGAGCACGGTCATGGGGATAACCACTTCGTGCTCTTCGAACTGGTAGAGGGCGCTGGGATCATGGATCAGTACGTTGGTGTCCAGCACGTACAGTCGGGTGGCCTTCTTGTCGATGCGTACCATCGGCACAGCTCTCCTGATTGTCACCTTGGGCGTCAACATGACGCCTTGATGTCGACACTCTCAGCGCGCGATGTCAGGAATGTGACAGCCGCCAAGGTGTCGGATTGCACACGATAGGCTCCTCCTGTGGCCATGAAACGGTTCTCAACCAATTCTCAACTGGTTCTCAATCGATTCTCGAACCCTTGGGCGGGTTGGCCGTTCCTTGCAGCTTGTCCCGCTGTGGCGCAAGACGTGCTGCCAACGGCGCTTCTTTACATTGGACCCTGATTCGGTCCAGCGGTGCCCTTGAGTCAAGCATGGACGATGACAAAAATGCTGCAAGGGCGAAGTGTCAACGCTGCGCTATCAGGTCAATTCTTCGGTCAACCTTCCCGCTCACGCCAGGCCGGTCCTCTGCGATTCGGCCGCGACGGACTTATCCCCCGAGATGACGGTCAGGACCGAGCCCGCCAGCTTTCGTGCCGCACAGGCCCGGGCCGAAATGCTGCGGCGCTCAGGGTGCGATCATTACCCTGTCCTGGTCGAAGGCCACCGCCCAGGTGCGCAGCGAGACGCTGTCGTCTTCCACGCAACTGCCGTCCTTGAGGCGAAAGTGCTGCTTGTACAGGGGAGAGGCCACCACCGGCTCTCCCTGGATGTCGCCGACGATGCCTCTGGCCAGCACATTGGCCTTGGCGATGGGGTCGTGGTGGTCGATGGCGAACAGTTCCGGGCTATGCCCGGGCAAGTAGAACAGCGCCACCTGGGCGGGGCCCTCGGCGCTGTCGATCCAGGCGGCGACACCGGAGAAGGGCACCAGGTCGCTGCGCTGGCACAGCGGTATCCAATCCAGCGAACGGCTGATGGAAGAAGCGGTCATGGAAAACTCCTTGTGGCGTTGTTGGCAGCCCGTCTCGTGACGTGGTGTCGGTCACGAGGGCGGAAACGGTGGTTGGCTCAGGCTGGGCGGAGCTGACCGCGCTCCTCGGTGACGATGATGTCCGGGTCGGGGCGGCTGTCGTTGACGTAGCTGCGAAAGCGCTTGAGCTTGTCCGGATCGGCCAGGGCGCCCGCCCACTCGCACTCGTAGGTATCGATGACGTGCTGCATCTGGCGTTCGAGCTCCTCGCCGATGCCTAGACTGTCGTCGAGCACCACCGCCTTGAGGTAGTCGAGGCCTCCCTCGAGGTTTTCGCGCCACACAGAAGTCCGCTGCAGTCGATCGGCGGTGCGTACGTAGAACATCAACAGACGGTCGATGGCCTGGATCAGGGCCTGGTCATCCAGGTCGGTGGCGAACAGCTCCGCATGACGCGGACGCATGCCGCCGTTGCCGCAGACGTACAGGTTCCAGCCATGCTCGGTGGCGATGACGCCGATATCCTTGCTCTGGGCCTCGGCGCACTCGCGGGTGCAGCCGGACACCGCAAACTTGAGCTTGTGCGGCGAGCGCAGTCCCTTGTAGCGATGCTCGAGCCGCAGCGCCATGCCGACGCTGTCCTGGACGCCGTAGCGGCACCAGCTGCTGCCGACGCAGGATTTCACCGTGCGCAGCGACTTGCCGTAGGCGTGTCCGGTCTCGAAGCCAGCGTCGATCAGTTCCTCCCAGATGGCCGGCAGGTCTTCCAGGCGCGCGCCGAACAGGTCGATGCGCTGGCCGCCGGTGATCTTGGTGTAGAGGCCGTACTTCTTGCCCACCTGGCCCAGCACGATCAGCTTGTCCGGGGTGATCTCACCGCCGGCGATACGTGGCACCACGGAAAAGGTGCCGTTCTTCTGCATGTTGGCCATGAAGGTGTCATTGGTGTCCTGCAGCGGGATATGCGCCGCGTCGGTGATCGGCTCGTTGAAGCAGGAGGCCAGGATCGAGGCCACCGCCGGCTTGCAGACGTCACAGCCGAGACTCGGCGCCCCGTCGTCCAGGATGGTGCCGTGTCGGGTCATCAATTCGCTGAAGGTCTTGATGCCCGCGACCCGAACGATATCGAAGAGCTGCTGGCGGGTGTGGGCGAAGTGCTCGCACAGGGAGGTGTCGACCTCCATGCCGCGGGCCGCCAGTTCATGGTCGAAGACGTTCTTGAGCAGCGCCGCACAGCCGCCGCAGCCGGTACTGGCCTTGGTCGTCCCCTTGACCGCGCCGAGGTCCTCGCAGCCGGCGTCGATGGCGACGCTGATGGCGCCCTTGGTGACGTTGTGGCACGAGCAGATGGTGGCACTGTCCGGCAGGGCGTCCGGGCCCAGCGCCGGCGCCGGTTCGCTGGAGGGCACGATCAACGAGGCGGGGTCCGCCGGCAGATCCAGGCCATTGGCGTAGTACTGCATCAGGCTGTCGTAGGCGGAGTTGTCGCCCACCAGCATGGCGCCGAGCAGGCGCTTGCCGTCACCGGAGACCACCAGCTTGCGATAGACCTGCTGGATCTGGTCGAAGTAGCGGTACTGCTTGGCGCCGGGATGGCGGTTGGCGTGGGCGTCGCCGATGGCCCCCACGTCGACCCCCATCAGCTTGAGCTTGGTGCTCATGTCGGCCCCGGTGAAGGTCGAATCGCCACCGCACAGGGTGTCGGCCGCGGCCTTGGCCATCTGGTAACCGGGGGCGACCAGGCCGAAGATGCTGTTGTTGTACAGCGCGACCTCGCCCACCGCGAGGATGGCGGGATCGCTGGTCAGGCAGTGGTCATCGATCACCACGCCGCCACGTTCGCCGATCTCGAGCCCGCACTCGCGGGCCAGCTCGTCCCGGGGGCGTATACCGGCGGAGAACACGATCAGATCGGTCTCCAGCACCTTGTCGTCCTGAAATACCATGCGCAGACGGCTGGCTTCACCGGGGACGATCTCGCGGGTCGCTCTTTCGGTCAGCACCTGGACGCCCAGGCCCTCGATCTTTTCCTTGAGCAGTTCACCGCCTTGCTCGTCCACCTGCATCGGCATCAGACGCGGGGCAAATTCGACCACCGCAGTGTCCAGGTCGAGGCCGCGCAGGGCGTTGGCGGCCTCCAGCCCGAGCAGTCCGCCCCCCACCACCACGCCGGTATTGGCGGTGGCGGCGGCGGCGCGAATGGCGTCGAGATCGTCCAAGGTGCGGTAGACCAGGCAGCCCTCGCGATCATTGCCGGGAATCGGCGGGACGAAGGGGAAGGAACCGGTGGCCAGCACCAGACGGTCGAAGTCGAGGTAGCCAGCGTCGGTGTGAACGCGCCGTGCATCGCGATCGATGGCGGTGACCGCCTGGTGCAACTTGAGCTCGATGCCGTGCTCGGCGTAGTAGTCGGCGGTGGACAGCGCCAGGGACTGGGCGTCGCGGCCGCTGAAGTACTCTGACAGGTGCACTCGGTCGTAGGCCAGATGACGTTCCTCGCCGAATACCACGATGTGGTAGCGGCGGTGCTGATCACGTTCGACCAGCTGCTCGACCAGGTGGTGACCGACCATGCCGTTGCCTACCACGACCAGGGTGGGGCGGGTATCCGTGGCGTCGCTGTCGGGAGCATTGTGTGCGGCGAGATTGTGCTTTGTGCTGGACATCAGGCGGCATCCTGTTCGGTGGTCGATGGGTCGGTGTCGGTGGTGGCGTCGTCCGCCAGCAGAGCCTCGGTATCGGCCTGGCCCAGCAGCAGCGAGTGGCGCACTTGGTCCAGTCGCAGGCCTTGCTCGGCGAGCCGGAATAACCAGGGGCCCATGCGGGTATCGCCGTAGAGCACGGCACCCTCGAGTCGGCCGTCGCGCAGCAGCAGTCGGCGGTATTCGCCCTGGTCGCGGTAGCTGAGGACCTCATGTCCGTCCTCGGCCTCGGTGGGGCCGAAGGCGTACAGCGAGACGCCGGAAACCTTGAGCTTGGTGGCGCAGGCGCGTTCGTGGTAAGGCGCCGAGGGCTCGCCGCACAGGCGACGGGCCAGTACCTCGACCTGATGCCAGATCGGCTCCACCAGACCGTAGGTGGTGTCCTCGAACTGGCAGCATTCGCCGAGGGCAGAAATGTCGGGGTCCGAGGTGGCCAGGGTGTCGTCGACGACGATGGCGCGATCGCAATCGAGCCCCGCATCCCTGCCCAGCTCGGCGTTGGGGGTGATGCCGGCGGCGATCACCACGCAGTTCGCCGGCAGCAGGCGCTCGTCGTCTTCCAGGCGCACACCGGCGACCTGGCCGTTTTCATCGCCGACGATCTCGGCCAACCGCGCCCCGGTCTCAAGATGGATGCCGCGGCCTTCGATTTCGCTTGCCAGCATGGTGCTGGCGGTGGCGTCCAGCTGCCGGTTCATCAGGCGCGGTGAGCGTTGCAGCACGCACACCTGCATGCCTCTGGCGGCGAGGCCGGCGGCGGCCTCCAGGCCCAGCAGACCACCACCGACCACCACCGCCGCGCCGCCAGCCTTTGCTGCGTCGGCCAGGCGCGCCGCATCGTCCAGATCGCGAAAGCCCGACACGCCCGTCAGCGTGATGCCGGGGATCTGTGGCATGGCGCTGCGCGAACCCAGCGCCAGCACCAGATGGTCGTAGGGGATCACCTCGCCGTCGTCGCACTCGACCAGGCGCCGGGTACGATCGATCCGCTCCACCCGCGCGCCCAGGCGCTGATCGACCGTGACGGCGGAGTCATGCGGCGGTGTCAGCGTCAATCCATCCTGCTCGACATCGCCGGCCAGCCAGCTCGACAGCAGAATGCGGTTGTAGGCCGCGTGCGGTTCGGCGCCGATCACGGTGATGTGTCGTGGGGCATTACTCTTGGCCGCCAGGGTCTCGATCAATCGATGCGCGGCCATGCCGTTGCCGACGATCACCAGGTGGGGAAGACGTGCGTCATCAGACCTCGTCGGGGAAGACGAGCCGGCCTGGGTCATTTCGGAACGGGACCTTGAGTCAGGCAGGCCAGAGGAACGGGGCCTGGAGTCAGAAGGTCCAGTGGAATAAGGCATCGCATGGGCTCCAAAAACGCCAAAGACGTCTCTCACACCTCCGGCGTCGGAGGGTGAAGAGACGTCTTTGTCTAGTGTCGGTGCGATCGCCGTTGACCGCCGCCGGCATTCGCCGGCACTTGCTACAGGCTATCCAAGTTTCATGCCTGTTTTACGTTTTGTGCTGGTAAAACAGCCTGTTGGTGCAGGCCCTGGCGGCGGGCTGCAGCACCGATCAGGCAGGGTTCAGGGCGTGTCGGCACCGTACTGGTGCGTGGCGGCGTCGTAATGCACAGCGCTGTAGCACTCCTCCAGGGTGGCGGTGTCGAGCTGTCGCCCGCGAGCCTCGAGCAGCGGCGACAACCGCTGGATCAACCCCTCGAAATCGGCCGTCAGGGGACGCAGTCGCTCACCGATGCAGGGGTAGCCCGGGGCGGCTTCCAGCGGCAGTTCGTCGAGATGGCCTACGGCTTCATCGAGGTAGGGGGGCAGTGCCAGCCAGGCCAGGGTCTGGCGTCTGGCCTCAGGTGCCTTGTCCAGCCACAGGGCGGCGGCCTGGAGGGCGCGCAGCAGCGCGGACAGGGTATTCGGGTAGCGCCGCGCCCAGGAGGCAGTCACCCCCAGCACCTTCTCGGGATGCGCCGGCATCAGTTCCGCGCCGCTGGCCACCACTCGACCCACCTGACGATGCTGGGCCAGGCTGCCCCAGGGCTCGCCGACGCAGAAGCCATCGATCTCGCCTTCGCGCAGGGCGTCCACCATGCGCGGGGGCGGCAGCGCGACCAGTTCGACCTCGCGGTCGACGTCGATGTCGCCGCGGGCCAGCCAGTCACGCAGCAACAGGTGCTGGCAGGAGTAGGGGTAGACCATGGCCAGGCGTGGCCGGGTGCCTTCTTTCAGCGAGGCCTTGAAGCGTCGGGCCAGTTCGCTGGCCGCGCCGAAGGCGTCGGGCTCCCCGTTGTCGACCGAAGCGCCAACCGCATCGGCCAGGCGGCGAGACAGCACCAGCGTATTGCCCTGGCGGCTCAGCACCGCGGCGGCCAGGGTGTCACAAGGCGCGCGGGACAACCCCTGGCTCATGGCCAGCGGCATCGGCGCCAGCATCTGGGCGCCGTCAAGCAGGCCGGCGGCGACCTTGTCGCGCAGGGTGGACCAGGCGTTCTCGCGTGACAGGCTGACCTCGACTCCCTGGGCGGCGAAGAAGCCGCCTTCCCGGGCGATGATCAACAGCGCAGCATCCAGCAGTGGCACGAATCCCAGAGTCAGGCTGGCGAGCTCGGGTGGATGCGGCGCGCCAGTTCTGGACGTGCTGGCCGCGTCAGAAGACAGCGATGGACTCATGATCCCTTCTCCAGTGGCTTGAGGATGTCGATGACGTTCTGGGCGACCTGGGCGATGCGCTGGCCGCGGTCCATGGCCAGCTTGCGCAGCATGCGGTATGCCTGTTCCTCATCGCAGCTCTGATGCTTCATCAACAGGCCCTTGGCCTGTTCGATGCGCTTGCGGTCGGCGAGCTGATTGCGTGCCTTGTCGAGGTCGCGGCGCATTCCCTGAAAGGCTTCGAAGCGGGCGATGGCGACATCGATGACCGCCTTGACGCGGTTGGCCGCCAGACCGTCCACCACATAGGCGCTGACGCCGGCCTTCACCGCCGCCTTGAGCGATTCGGGGTCATGCTGGTCGGCGAAGAACACCACCGGTCGAGGGTTCTCCCGCTGCAGCAGCGCCATGCTCTCCAGGGTGTCCCGGTCCGGCGATTCCATGTCGATGATGACCACGTCGGGCTGATGCTGCTGCACCATGTCGTTGAGGCTGGCCGGGCTTGACAGTCGGCAGACCACCTGGTGTCCGTCCAGCGCAAGCGCCTCTTCGACCATGGCGGCGCGCACTATCTCGTCGTCGACCAACAGGACCTTCAAGGTGTCGTGTTCGGGCATGGGCGTGGCTCGATGATGCTGTCGCTCGATAGAGCTCGAGTCGACATGATGAGGGGTGCACCTTGGGTGCCTCTGCACCTGTCAGCGCAAAAGGCGTTCCATTTTCGATCTTGTCGTTTCCTGTCAGGGAGATAACCCCCTGCAAAGCCACCGCCCTGCCCCCGCAGATATGCCGGGCAGGCGCTCGCGCACCGAAAGGGTGCGTAAACGGTGGCCTCCATCGTTCGTTGTGGTGCGAGCCTGGGGTCCGTCAGTCGTCTTCTCGCCGCCATCGCCTGGGTAAACGGCAGAAAAAAACGTCGTGGCTTCAATTGGCTGGCACCAG
This sequence comes from Halomonas sp. BN3-1, assembly GCF_003056325.1. NCBI lineage: Bacteria > Pseudomonadati > Pseudomonadota > Gammaproteobacteria > Oceanospirillales > Halomonadaceae > Halomonas > Halomonas sp. BN3-1. Next base: position 35,188 of record NZ_PYVV01000021.1, read on the forward strand.
CATTCCACACTGCAAGGGGCGATTGTGGTGTTCTGGCACAGGGTTTGCTTTGGTTACTGGCAAAGCTAGTGCCGTTGGTGGTGCCATGGGCATCACTAAGCCGGGCCAGATCGCTAGGCCGAGCCAGGAAGGGTCCCGACGCTGGTGGCGGCGTGGGCCGGTTCGACAACTCGTCCGCAACGGGCGCTAGCACACACGAAATCCAGCGCGGGATTTCATCCGGCAACGACGCCCATCTCCTCGAGCCTTGCTCGACGGGATGGGCGTCGTGCGTTTGGACCGCAGCAAGGCCCGACCGATCAAGGCCCGGCCGCTAGCGGAGCGATGATCTGCCGATGAGATGCCGCCGATATGCCAGAGCAGCAAGATGGCCGACAGGAGAGCGCGATGACCCGGACGGATAGCGACAGCACGGAGATCGACAGCGGTGTGGGCGGCGAGGCCACAGGCACCACCTGTCCCTACTGCGGGGTCGGCTGCGGCGTCGAGCTACGTCGCGATGGCGAGGCGGTTACCCTCAAGGGCGATCGGGATCACCCGGCCAACTTCGGTCGCCTGTGCGTCAAGGGCTCGGCCCTGGCGGAGACTCTGGGCGGCCAGGGGCGCTTGACGCGACCCAGGGTGGACGGTCGCGAGACCGACTGGGACAGCGCGCTGGACGCCGTCGCCGAGCGTCTGGGAGCGATTGCCGAGGGTAGCGGCCCACAGGCCATTGCCGGCTACCTGTCCGGGCAGCTATTGACCGAGGACTACTACGTCGCCAACAAGCTGTTCAAGGGATTTCTCGGGACACCGCACCTGGATACCAACTCGCGGCTGTGCATGGCGTCGGCGGTGGCAGCCTACAAGCGCACCCTGGGCGCCGACGCCGTCCCCTGCAACTACGAGGACCTGGAAGAGGCCGAACTGGTGGTGCTGGTGGGGTCCAATCTGGCCTGGAACCATCCGGTGCTGTATCAGCGGCTGCGTCTGGCCAAGACCCGCAATCCGCTGATGCGGGTCGTGGTCATCGATCCTCGGGTCACCGATAGCTGCGAGATCGCCGATCTGTACCTGGGGCTGCGTCCCGGCAGCGATGCTTTGCTGTTCAATGGCCTGCTGGCCTGGATGGCCCGTCGCCAACGGCTCGATGAGGTCTATCTGAAGCGCCATGTGGACGGCGCCGAAGAGACGATTGCCGCCGCCCTGGACGAGGCGTCGGACATCGAGGCGGTGGCGGCGGCCTGCGATCTCGACGCCGAGCGCCTCGAGACCTTCTACTACTGGTTTGCCACCCAGCTGCACGTGGTCACGCTTTACTCTCAGGGCGTGAACCAGTCGACCAGCGGCACCGACAAGTGCCAGGCCATCCTCAACTGCCACCTGGCCGGCGGCAAGATTGGCCTGCCCGGCGCCGGCCCCTTTTCCATCACCGGCCAGCCCAACGCCATGGGCGGGCGCGAGGTCGGTGGGCTGGCCAACCAGCTGGCCGCCCATATGGACTATCACACCCCGGGCGCCATCGAACGGCTGACCCGCTTCTGGTCGACCGAGGCGCTGGTGCCGACACTGCCCCGGGAGCCCGGCCACAAGGCGGTCGAACTGTTTCAGGCCGTCGAGCGCGGCGACATCCAGGCGCTGTGGATCATGGCCACCAACCCTCTGGTGAGCCTGCCGGATGCCGACCGGGTGCGCCGCGCCATCGAGCGCTGTCCGCTGGTGATCGTGTCGGAATGCATGGCCGACACCGACCTGGTGGAACTTGCCGATATCGTGTTGCCGGCCAGCGGCTGGTCGGAAAAGGACGGTACCGTCACCAACTCCGAGCGGCGTATCTCGCGCCAGCGCGGTCTCCTGCCGCCGCCGGGCGAGGCCCGCCACGACTGGTGGATCCTGTGCCGGGTGGCCGAGCGCCTGGGCTTCGGCGAGGCCTTCGCCTATGACCACCCCAGCGAGATCTTCGACGAGCATGCGCGCTTGTCGGGCCTCGACAACCAGGGACGGCGGGCCTTCGATATTTCCGGGCTGGCGGGGCTGTCCCGGGTCGAGTACGACGATCTCGCACCGATCCAGTGGCCGGTGACGGCAAGCGCACCACGAGGCACCGCGCGGCTGTTCGAAAACGGCCGCTTCTACACCGAGAGTGGCCGGGCACGGCTGTGGCCGGTGAGCGCGCGGGCGCCGCGCCAGGCGCCTGACGCCGACTATCCGCTGCGGCTGAATTCGGGGCGGGTGCGCGATCAGTGGCACACCATGACCCGTACCGCCAGGGCCAGCCGACTGATGAATCACCGCTCCGAGCCCTTCGTCGAGGTCCATCGGGATGACGCCGAGGCCCTGGGGCTGTGTGACCAGGGGCTCGCCAGGATCCGCTCGCGCAGCGGCGAGATGCGCGCCCGCGTCAGGGTCTCTGCCGCCCAGCGCCGTGGGGAAGTGTTCGTGCCCATCCACTGGACACCGCGCTTCAGTCACTCGCCGCTGGCGGGGAGCCTGTTCGCCCCGGACGTTGATCCGCTTTCTGGCCAGCCGGAGACCAAGCATGGCGCGGTGGCGGTCACGCCGCTGCAGCACGCCTGGGAGGCGACCCTGGTGGTTTCCCGGGCACTGGCCCAGCAGGGACCACCCGAGGGTTCGGGCCTGGCGGCCCGGGTGGTCGAGGGGACGAACTACTGGACGCGGGTCCCGCTGGCCTCGGCGGAGCGATGGCAACTGGCCGGTGAGCCGATCGAGCCAGGGGGTGTTGAGAAAGGGAGCGTCGAGAAAGCGGGCGTCGAACGCGACTGGCTCGACTGGGCCGCACGCCAGTTGCCGGGGGAGCTGGGCCCGGTGGCCCAGGACCCGGCCAGTGGTCGCTGGCGCCTGGCGGGGTTCGAGCAAGGACGCCTGTGCTGGTGGCTGATGGTTGGCCCGGTCAGCGAACTGCCGGGGCTTGGCTGGCTGTGCGAGCGCTTCGACGAGGCCGCACGTGGCGAGGCCATGGGTCAGCAGCATCGGCGGCGAGTGCTGGCGGCCTGTCATGACGGCGCCGCTGACCAGGGGCCGATCGTGTGCAGTTGCCATCAGGTGGGGCGCACCCCGATCCAGCGGGCGATTCGTGCCGGCGACGACAGCGTCGAGGCGCTCGGCGCGCGGCTGGCCTGTGGCACCCAGTGCGGCAGTTGTATTCCCGAATTGAAGAGTCTGGTGGAAGAGGAGAAGAGCCGTGGTCGCATCGAGCGTGCACAACCCCAGTCGGCCTAGAGACCGGCTGGGTCACCTTGTTGAAGCGGGGACGACGCCTTGGCTGGCACGTCGTCTGGACGGGTTGTCGATGCTGCTGGGGCGACTGGCAGGGCAAAGCCAGCATTGGGCCGACCGGCTGGCCTCCCGGTCCGCTGCCAGCGGCGCTGGCCATCGGTCAGGCGGCGCTGTTGGCCGGGTCGCGCTGGTGGGGGCGGGCAGCGGTGCGGGTGAACTGCTGACGCTCAAGGCGCTGGATCGGATCGAACACGCCGACGCGGTGGTCTACGACCGCCTGGTGGGGCCCGAGGTGCTGGCGATGATTCCGGCCGGTGTCGAGCGCCACTATGTCGGCAAGGCCAGGGGCCACCACAGCGTCGATCAGGCGCAGATCGGCACCCTGCTGGTGGCGCTGGCGCGCCAGGGCAAGGCGGTGGTGCGCCTCAAGGGCGGCGATCCGGGCATCTTCGGGCGCCTCGGGGAAGAACTCGACGCCCTCGACGAGGCCGGCATTGCGCGTGAGATCGTGCCCGGCATCTCGGCGGCGGCCAGCGCCTGCGCCGCCATGGGGATTCCGCTGACCGATCGCGGCCACGCCCAGAGCCTTCGCCTGATCACCGCCCAGCAGTGTCGCGAGGGGGGCGAGCCGGACTGGGCATCACTGGCCCGACGCGACGAGACCTTGGTGTTCTACATGGGGCTCAACAAGCTTGGCGCGATGACCCGTGGCCTGCGTGGCGCAGGCCTGCCACAGGACTGGCCGGTGATGCTGGTGGCCAACGCCAGTCTTCCCGAGATGGCCTCGTTGGTGGGCACCCTTGGCAATATCGATCAGCGCCTGGCGGAGAACCCCTTGCCATCCCCCTGCCTGATCATCGTCGGCGGGGTGGTGTCGCGGGTCGCCGGCAGCCGGGCGAGCGTTGCTGAACCGGCTGCCTGCCTGTCGTAGAGCGAAGACGGTGGAAACTCATTTAGGCGACAGCACCAGGGTGGCATGGCCATTGGCGGTACCTGGCGTGACGGTGCCGGTCTTCACGTAGCGGGCCAGAAAGTCGAGCATCAAGATGTTGCCGCCCTGCGCATGAAGGTTGGTGTCGATCCAGCGGTAGGCGTCGAAGGCGCTGCCTTCGGGGGTGATCGGCAGTGGCGCCAGGCTACCGGTGTGGATCAGCTGGATACCCACGCCGCTGGCGCTTTCCTCCGCACTGTCCAGGGCCAGAATACCCTGATTCCCGCCGGGATCGTAGGCTGCCGACTTGCCCAGTACGGCCCACTTGATGTCGCCGTCGGAGTGACACCAGGCGGTGACATGTACCGGGGTGTCGGCGACGCCTGAGGCAGGCTGGCCCAGGGTGGTGAAGCGATGGCTGCCTACCTCTCCCAGTGACACCGAGACATTGTTGATGCCATGGCAGGGATTGATTCGAACCCGAGTGCGCTGGGCCAGCTGCAGCCTGACCAGATTGAACAGGTCTCCATTATTTGAAGGTGGCGTGCTCTGGCGGTTCATCAGCGAGAACAGGCTGAAGCCGGCGTTGTTGTTGTTCTGAAGCTGTACACCGCTGGTGCCTGGGGAACCGGCCATGCGGTAGAGCGTGACCTTGATCTGGAAGGGGGGAAGCTGGCGCCAGTTGACCGCGTAGTCACCGATGGGGCAGTTGATATCTATCAGGGGGGGATAACCCTCGGCCTCACCCGTTCCCAGCAGGGCGTCGCTGCAGGGGATGCCGTGGATCTCCTCGCCGATCGGGGGAATGTTCTTGTTGGGGGAAGCGGAGACCCAGGCGAACGCATGGGCGCTGCCGTTGACCAGCAATTCCGTGGTATAGCCGACGCTGCCGCTGCCCCCGCCGCCGTAGGGATTGCGGCTACCGCTGTCCTGCATGATGTAGACGCGCCCGTCGGCGCTGTCCACGCTGATGCCGGGGACCGGGTGGGAGCCGCTGGACTGGGAGTAGTGCTGCTCGAGCCACCAGTACTTGATCGCATCGTCCTGATTGTTGCAGGTGGCGACCCAGCCTCCTTTGATCGCATAGAGTTGGCTGCCGGGGATGACCGCCGTGGCGATGGGCGTGCCGACGGCCACGTTTTCGTCGAGCACGATCTCGGCGCCAAAATTTACCGTCAGAGGCTGGTCACTCCATGGTGGGTTGATGCGTCGGCAGCTGGCCTCCACCGAGGTCGCCGACAGCAGTGCGGCGATCGACAGCAGCAAGCCGAGAAGTCTGATGGCGAAACGCAGCGGAGCGCTCGCGCTGCGGGTCTTCAAGCCGATGGTGCGCATTCACGTTGTCTCCAGCAGGTCTTTCAGTGGCGTTGGCTGGCAGGGGCTGGTGACGATCGGTATCTCGTCGCTGTCCGTCGGAGGCGTCCAGACAGGACGTGCCCAGCAACGTCGTTCGCCTCCCAACGTCACCTGGAGCGAGGTACCGGGCGTCAGATCGCGCAGTAGCAGCATGCCGCCGGCGCCGACCACCCCCAGCTTGCGTCCGTCGGTGGCGCTGACTTCGGCGCCCAGCGGTACGCCCCGGCCGTTCTGCTCCAGCACGATCACCACCGGCAGCCCGGTTCGAGTGGCGAAGCGCAGTGGCACCACCGCGCCGGCATAGGGCGCGACATCGATCGAAGTTCGCTGAAATTCCACCGAGGTGGCGGCGCCGCGCGGGTCCAGCTGGACCGCGTTGTCGTGGTAGGCCGTCAAGTAGGGGACCAATGCCTCGCCGTCATCGTCGAGGGTCAGGTTGGCGGCGTTGGTGACGCGAGCGCCGGCGCCCCCCGGGGCGCTGACCAGGCCTACGGTATCGCTGGTGCTCTGGCCGAAGGTCACGCCGTGGCGGTGTATCAGCACGGCGCCGCTGGCGCCGATGGAAAGTTGTCGGTAGTCGTCGCTTTTCGAGCCTGCCGCGGTGAAGCGGCCGACGGAGGTTCCGCTCGACAGGTTGAGCCCATAGGAGCGGTAGCGCTCCTTCGGGCCGCGGGTCTGATTGGCGAACAGCCCGTAGGACAGCTCGCGTTCGTCGCCCAGGGTGCCGGTGAGGTCGAGCTGGGTATCGTCATGATGGCGGCTGTCACGACTGGCGGAGACACCCAGACGTGGGGCGAAGGACGCGTTGGACAGCGGCAGCGTCAGCGATACCAGCGCCCGGTGCTCGGCCTCTCCTTCACGGTTGTCGGTGCGCGACAGGTTGAGGGCAAGGCTGACGCGCCCGATGCGGTGACTCAGACTCAGCTGGTAGGACGACTCGGTGCCGCCGCGATGCCAGTAGTCCGCCAGGCTGCCGGTTGCGGAGATGCGTGTATGTGGCCCGAGGGGCTGGCTCAGATTGAGCTGCAGACGACTGCGTTGATCGATGGTCGTGCTGTCGTCTTCGTACCCTTCATCTGCCTGAGCGCCGTCGTCGTCAGCGTCGGCAATCCAGGCGGCGTCTGCCAGCGACACGAACCCCGTGGTCGAGTAGCGATACGCCGCCAGATTGATGTCGGTATCGGTGGATTGCAGGTGGCGGCTGTAGGAGGCCTCGAGACTCCAGCCGTTGCGCCCTCCCTGGGGAAGGTCGGCGTGGGCGTACTGGGCATCGAGAGCAATGGCCCCCGCGGGGGTATTGAAGGCGGCGCCGATCAGCGGAGACCAGTAGTGTTCGCTGAGCTGGGCGCCGCCGTAGGCGGTGATGGCGTTGTCGAGCCCCCGTCGATAGCCGGCCTCCAGCAGTGAGGGAGGGTCATCGAGGCCTTTGGCATGGTACTGACCGGCGGCCAGCGAGAGGCGCGATTGCCCCGGTCTCAGCAGGCCCGGGACGGCAGCATAGGGCACGCTGTAGCGCTCGACGCGTCCATCGGCCTCGGTGACTTTCACCTCAAGATCACCCCCGTAGCCGGTGGGATAGAGGTCGTCGATCTCGAAGGGGCCGGGAGGCACGCTGGTCTCGAGCAGACGCCGCCCCTGCTGGGAGATGGTGACATGCGCCTGGGTTCTGGCGCTGCCGCGGACCACGGGAGCGTAGCCACGTCGACTGTCGGGCAGCATGCGGGTCTCTGTGCGTAGCGTGACTCCGCGCAGCGCCAGCGAATCGAAGAAGTCCCCTCGGGTGTTGATCTCGCCGGCCCGCAGCAGCAAGCCCTGGTCCGGCAGGGGCCGCTGAACGTAGTGATGAAGGCTGTCCCAGTCGACGTCGCCGTCATCGCTGCGGGAAACGTTGAGGCTGCTGCGAAACTGCCACAGGCCAAGGTTGGCGCCGAGCGTCGTGCCGAGAAAGGCACTTTGATAGTGCCCTTCGTCGGTGCTCGAGCGATAACCGTTCACTTGATAGTTGGCCAGCAGGGCGGTGGTGCCGGGCTCCCAGCGCGCGCTGTCGACCTGGCCACGAGGCAGCCGATGAAGCAACGCCTGGGGCACGCTGAGGTGGGCGCGCAGGTCACCGATGTCGAGATCCAGGCTGGCGCCGGGCAGGGCGGCGTCCACCCCCAGAAAGCAGTTGGCGTCCAGCCGGCAGATGTCTCGCACTTCCTGTTCGATGGCCGGCTCAAGGCGCGCGGCCAACCAGGCGTCGAGGGGCAGGGTAAGTCGCTGTGTTCCGTCCGGGGTGTCCTCGACACGCAGCGGATAGCGTCCCAGTGGCGTCTGGTTGAGCGTCAGATCGACCAGATAGTCGCCTGGTACCACGTAGTCCGGGCGGGAGAAGCGACGCATGTCGAGACTGGCGTCTTCGAGGAAGGCTGGGTCGAAGGTCACCTCGTCGGCCTGGACCGGCCGTGGCCCTGTCACCGTCGCCACCACTGCCGCCGCGACCACCAATGCCGCTCGCCACCGGTAGCGCCCGGCGGTGAAGCACCACCGGCAGGGGGGAGGATGTCTGGCAGCGGCCAGCGGCGTCGACTCGGTAGACGGTAGTGCCATGTCGTCGGTTCATTCGGTGTCCGGGATGGCCTCGCGCACCACGACGGCGCCGTAGTCGTTGATCGCCCGGTACCACAGTGATGACCCTGGCGCAGGCCTCGTCTGCAGTGACCAGCTTGCCTCGCTGTGCGGAGCCAGCATGTCGAGGGAAAGATCATCGTGGTCGCTGAACTGCCGCCAGGCACCGCCGATCAACGACACGTGGTAGTTCGAGGGGTTGTCGCACACCAGGCGCAGGTCGGGGCCAGGCGCCAGATGCCACTGAAGATTGGCGATGGCGTCGCCGGGTTCACCGGCGAGGCCCGTCGGACGATAGAACAGTTTCAGGCGTGTCAGGATGCCTAGCTGCAGTCGGTTGGTGGTCCCCTGGGGTAGCGGTGGCACCTCCTTGATGTTGAGCCAGTAGAGCGACTCCTGGTCGGACCTTTGCACGTCGCGAATGCGCAGGATACGCAGGGTCTGACTCTCTCCGGGGTCGAGACGGAATACCGATGGCGTCACCAGAAATGGCGACTCGGCGTCCCGCGCCGGGCGCCCTCCGGCGTGGCGGTCGGCCCAGGCCTGGACCAGCACCGGGACACTATCCTGGTTTTCCAGCCGGAGCGTCTGCTCCCGCTGGGCCTCCTGATAGATGACGCGGGTGCCATTGATGGTGATGCTGGCCTCGGCCTTGTGACCTGGCAACGCCGCGATGATGAGCGCAAGACACAGACTCAGACCCAGGCCGAGGGCGTGTATCACCAGTCGCTGCCACGCCCGCATGGCAATGGGCGAAGCGCCGGGGCCTTCTATCGCGATCATTGGTAGACGAGCTCGATGTTGCCGCTGGCCTTGACGGTGCCGGCGGTTACCGTGGCGGCGGTGGACTGGTACCAGGCGCTCAGGGAAATGACCGTCGTGTCATCGCCTGCCACGATGTCCACCGGCGGGGTGCTGTCGTTGTCGGCCGCCTTGACCCAATCGTCGTTGGCATCGTAGACGGCGATCCCCACGTCCTTGGCAGTGCTGTCGCTGGTGAGCAGGAACAACCCGGTGACCGGATCCACCTGGGTGTCATCTCCGGTAAAGCGCACCGAGACCTTGTTGCGGCCGGTAGCGCCGGCGGCGCATTTCAGCACGAGCTGGAAGGCCTTCTGGCCTGCTCGGGTGCCGGAGGCGCCGAAGGCGCTGGTGGACACCTTGGGTAGCGTCACGGTAGTGGCGGCCGTCGGTATGGTGCAGTTGGCCGCGACGATTTCGCCGGTGAAGCTGATGGTGCCGTCGGCGGCCTGGGCCGAGGTACCGGCAAGCAACAGAGCGACAAGGCTCAGCCGGGTGATGGAGAAGTGACGGACGGGCATCGTGGTTTCCTCTTGTTCGGGGCAGTCGGCTTTTCACGGCGGTGGAGAAGGCCTGCGTGAGGGGATAGGGGAAAGGCTATTAGAAAAAGTAAAATTAGATTTGACGTAAATCAGTGCAGCGACGAACGAAGGCTGCGATCGCTCGTTGTGGTCAATATGGCGTTCGGGTGGCAACGGTGGCGGCGTTGGGGGGGCATCGAGAGGGCATCGAGAGGGCTATCGAGAGGTTGATCGAGGGGGCGGCCGAGGAGGCCGGCGATGAGAAAAAGCCTTGCGGTGGTTCTTCTGCAACTTCGCTATGCTGTAACGGCCAACCCAGCGACGAATGGAACTCTCGAATGCCCGTTATCGGAAAACCGCTGATGCTTGCCCTGTGGCTATCGGTGGCCGTGTTGTTAACTGGATGCAGCGGCCTGCCCTCCCTGGAAGGGCGTAGCCAGACACAGCATCTGACGCTGGAGCAGGCCCGCGACACGGCGCTCGGCGAGATGCTGGCACCCTATGTGGATGCCCATCCCGGCAAGAGTGGTATCCATACCCTGCGCAATCCCCACGACGCCTTTGCCGCACGACTGTTGCTGGCGGAAGCGGCAGAGCGGACCCTCGATGTCCAGTATTACATCTGGCACGACGACATCACCGGCTCGATGCTGTATCAGGCCATGCTGGACGCCGCCAATCGTGGCGTGCGCGTCCGCATGCTGCTCGATGACACCAACACTGCAGGGCTCGATGACAAGCTGGCAGCGCTGGATGCTCACCCCAATATCGAGATACGCCTGTTCAATCCCTTCGTGGTGCGCTCACCGCGGTTTATCGGCTACCTGACCGACTTCTCCCGGGCCAATCGGCGCATGCACAACAAGTCACTGACGGTGGACAACCAGGCCACCATCATCGGCGGGCGCAATATCGGTGACGAGTATTTCGGCGCCGGCGATAACGTGATGTTCGCCGATCTCGATGTCGTCGCCGTGGGGCCGGTGGTCGAGCAGGTCTCTGAAGACTTCGATCTGTACTGGGCCAGCCAGTCCTCCTACCCGGCCAGTCGGGTGCTCGACTCGGTGGGGCGCCAGGGGCTGGCACGCTTCGAGCAGGCCTCGGCGGAAATCGTCCGTACCCCTGATTCGCTGGAGTACCGGCAGGCGCTGGACGAAAGCCAGTTCATCGAGTCGATCGAGGACGGTAGCCTTGAGCTGGTCTGGGCCAACACCAGAATGGTCAGTGACGATCCGGCCAAGGGCCTGGGGCTGGCCGCCGATGAAGACCTGCTGACCGGACGCATACGTGGCCTGCTGGGGCCGCCCCGGGACAGCGTGCATCTGGTGTCGCCGTATTTTGTGCCGGTAGAGAAGGGCACTCGCATGTTCGCCGATCTAGAGGCGCGCGGCGTGGAGGTGACCATTCTGACCAACGCACTGGAGGCGACCGATGTGGCCGCAGTGCACGCCGGCTACGCCAAGCGGCGACGCGAGCTGTTGGAGGCTGGCGTCCGGTTGTTCGAGCTCAAGCGCGCGCCAGATGCGCCGGGGCGCAGCGAGTCTGCCGGCCCCTTCGGCAGCTCGGGTGCCAGCCTGCACGCCAAGACCTTCGCCGTGGACGGCGATCGGCTGTTCGTCGGCTCGTTCAATTTCGACCCACGCTCGGCGCGACTGAATACCGAACTCGGCTTTATCATCGAGAGTCCGGAGCTCGCTCAGGAAATGCAGCGGGTGTTCAATACCGACGTGCTCGACAACGCCTACGAGGTCAAGCTGGACGAAGACGGCAGCATGATCTGGCTGGAGCGTACGCCGCAAGGGGTAGTGCAGTACGACGGCGAGCCCAACGTGGGCATCTTCCGCCGGGCGGCGGTAACCTTGATCTCTGTGCTGCCGGTGGAGTGGATGCTTTAGCGTCCCGAGCGGCAAGTGCCGAGATGCCAGGGCAAGACTCGGCTCGACACGGCTCGATACAAAGACAGGACGGCCAGCATTGCGCTGGCCGTCTGTATGTCACCGGAGTAAAAACGGGTTCATCGCAGATTAGCGTGAAACGGGCAAGGCGCGTGAGGACAGGCAGGATAGAGAAACGGCGGTAAATCCGAGTAAGCTGATATTCGCCAAAACGTCAGCCTACGGACACCGCCGTTGCCATG
>NZ_PYVV01000022.1:0-44290 GCF_003056325.1 Halomonas sp. BN3-1
CACCAGTGTGCTGGAGGGCATGAACAACCGAATCAAAGTTATCAAGCGGATGGCCTATGGATACCGCGACACTGCGTACTTCTTCCTGAAGATCCGTGCCGCATTTCCCGGCAAAGTGCGATGAACCTTTTTTCGGGGGCGCTGGACAGATCGTGCTGAGTAAAGTCGGTCATGGGTCTCTATTCCAATACAGAGGTGAAGGGATACGTCGATGAACGTGCTACTTGGTGGCGCTCGTTGCCGAATCCTTTCCCCGCACTCTCCCTACCCTCCTCATCACGCCTTTTCTGGCACAGATTGGCAGCGACACCAAGAATGTCGCATGACGTCAACGAAACGACGCTTGGCGCCAAGTGACAGGCCGCCATCTTCGCCACACTGCGCCCATTCACGACGAGGAGAGCATCATGAACCGCAACGTCATTCTGACCTGCGCCGTGACCGGCGCCGGCGACACCACCGCCAAGAGCGACAAGGTACCGGTCACCCCCGAGCAGATCGCCAACGACTGCATCGAGGCCGCCAAGGCCGGCGCCAGCATCGCCCACATCCACGTGCGCGACCCCGAGACCGGTGGCGTCAGCCACTCGCTGGATCACTTCCGCGAGGTGATGGAGCGGGTGCGCGAGGCCGACACCGACATCGTCATGAACATCACCGCCGGCGGTGGCGGGGACTGGATTCCGGACAGCCAGGATCCGACCCGTGGCGGCCCCGGCACCGACATCCAGACCCCGGCCCAGCGCCATGAGCCGGTGGGCGAGCTGCTGCCTGAGCTGTGCACCCTGGACTGCGGCAGCCTCAACTTTGGCGACATGATCTACGTCAACTCTGCCGACTGGCTGCGTGAACACGCCCGCCTGGTGCAGGCCGCCGGGGTCAAGCCGGAGCTCGAGTGCTTCGACCTGGGCCATGTATGGTTCGCCCGCCAGCTCCAGGCCGAAGGCCTGATCGACGGTGACCCGCTCTACCAGCTGTGCCTGGGCATCCCCTGGGGCGCCGAGGCCGACACCGAGACCATGCTGGCCATGCGCAACAAGCTGCCGACCAACGCCAACTGGGCGGCCTTCGGCATCGGTCGCCACCAGATGCCCATGGCCGCCCAGGCGGTACTGCTCGGCGGCCACGCCCGCGTCGGCCTCGAGGACAACCTCTACCTGGAAAAGGGAGTACTGGCCTCCAACGCCCAGCTGGTCGAGAAAGCCGGTCGGATGATCAACCACCTTGGCGCCAACGTGATGACCCCGGCCGAAACCCGCAAGTTCCTCAAGCTGCGCGACCCGTCCACCGGTCAGATCGCCGGCGACAGCGCTGGAGGTGATGCATGAAACAGCTATCCGTCATCGGTACCGGCGTCATCGGCAACGGCTGGATCGCTCGCGCCCTGGCCAACGGCTGGCGTGTTGCCGCCTTTGACCCCGACCCCAAGGCCGAGGCACGCACCCGTGCCTTCGTCGACAATGCCTGGCCGTCACTGGAAAAACGGGGCCTGGCCGAGGGCGCAAGCCCCGACAACCTGCGCTTTGCGACCTCGCTGGAAGCCGCAGTGGACGGCGCCGACCTGATCCAGGAAAACGTGCCCGAGCGCCTCGAGCTCAAGCGCAGCATCCTGGCCCAGATCGACGCCGCGGCGCCGCCTGAGGTGCTGATCGGCTCCTCGACCTCGGGCTTCAAGCCCAGCGACCTGCAACAGGGCTGTCAGCAAGCGCCCGGTCGGGTCATCGTCGCCCACCCCTTCAACCCGGTGTATCTGCTGCCGCTGGTCGAGCTGGTCGGCGGCGAGGCCACCCAGGCCGAACACACCGAGCGGGCCCAGGCGCTGTACCAGGCACTCGACATGCGCCCGCTGGTGGTGCGTCGCGAGATCGAAGGGCATATCGCCGATCGCCTGATGGAGGCGCTGTGGCGGGAGTCCCTGCATCTGGTCAACGACGGTGTCGCCACCACCGAAGAGATCGACGCCGCCGTGGTCTACGGCTGCGGCCTGCGCTGGTCACTGATGGGCACCTTCCTGACCTTCCATCTGGCCGGCGGCGATCAGGGCATGCGCCACATGCTGGAACAGTTCGGCCCCGCCCTGAAGCTGCCCTGGACCAAGCTCGAGGCCCCGGAGCTGACCGACGAGCTGATCGATCGGGTGGTCGAGGGCTGCGAGCACCAGGCCGCGGGTCGCAGCGTGTCCGAGCTGGATCGCCGTCGTGACGACTTTCTGGTCGAGCTGCTCGGGCTGGTCCAGAAGTACTGGCCGGAGGCGGAAGGCCTCGAGGGGCGCATCTGATGGCGCTGCTCGACACCGACGTCAAGCCTGACTGGGTCGACTACAACGGCCATATGAACGACGCCGAGTACGCCAGGGTGTTTTCCCTGGCGGTCGACACCCTGATGGAGCGTATCGGCCTCGACGAGGCCGGGCGCCACCGGCACGGCTACACCCTCTACACCCTGGAGACCCACCTGCGCTACCTGCGCGAGGCCCACCAGGGGCAGCCCCTTCAGGTCGAGGTCACGCTGGTCGATCGTGACGCCAAGCGCCTGCATCTGTGGTTCGAGCTGCACAGCGGCGAACAGCTGCTGGCCACCAGCGAACAGATGTTGATGGGCATCGACCTCGACAGCGGTCGACCGGGACCTTTCCCCGAGGCGGTGGACACCGCCATCGCTGCGCTGCCGGTCATCTCATCGCCCGCTCCCGAGGGACTCGGGCGGCGTATCGGCATCGTCCGACGCTGACGGCGCCATCAGCGCAGATTCGGCCAGGGAACACCAGACCATGACCATCGATGACTTCGCCGAACGTTTCCAGGCCGGGCTCGACGCCATGGCGACGATGCCGATGAACCAGGCGAGGCGCCACTACGACGAGCTCTGCGCCAGCTTCGCCGGCCCCGTACCGGCCACGATCGCCGTCACCGACGAGGTCATCGACGGCGTCGGCGTGCGCCGCTATCGGCCGCACCTCGGCGCCGACGGCGTCGTGCTCTACGCCCACGGTGGCGGCTTCACCATCGGTTCGGTAGAGAGCCACCAAGGTGTCGCCGCCGGTCTTGCCCAGGCCCTCGGGCGAGAGGTCGTCAGCCTGAACTACCGGCTGATGCCCGAGGCGAGCTATCTCGCGCTGCTCGACGACGTCGAGGTGGTCCGTCAGCGGCTTGCGCCGGTTGCCCTGATCGGCGACAGCGCCGGTGCCCGGCTGGTGCTGGACGCCGCCAGGCGTGCTGCCGATGACAGCCCCCTGGGCCTGGTCTACCCGCTGCTCGGCACGCCAAGCGACACAAGCCTCGGGCCGGACGCGCCGCTGCTCAGCCGTCAGGACGTGTTGGCAGCCTGGTCAATGATCGCCGAACAGGCTCGCCGGATCGGCGACGACCTGCCCGCCAGCCGGGCCATCGAGTGCCTGGCCGTGGAGCATGACCCGCTGACGCCCCCTCTACTGGCAACACTGGATGAATGGCGCCGCTGCCACCACCAGGTCGGTGTGCATATGGCCGAGGGCATGTTGCACGGCGCCCTGCACGCGCGCTCGTCACTGCCTGCCATGGAGGCTGCCTGGCGAGCATTCTGCCGTGCGCTTGCCGCACATCTTGACTAGAGTCTTTTCTCTAAACGCCTTGTTTTTCAAGTGCTTGAATCGACTATCCAGCACATTTTCGTCGCCTTTACCCTGCCCAACCGAGGACACCGCCGACCGCCCGCCCCTCCAAAACGACAACGAGACGCCAATGAACCAGAACATCACCACTTCGGTCGCCACCGTGGCCACCGTCATCGCCCTGATCTCCTTTGCCGCCCTCGCCCCAGGCCCCTTCCAGACGCTGCTTGACGCCATCAAGGTCAACGTCATCGGCAACTTCGGTTTCATCTTCACCTACCCGGCCTTCGCCGCCTCCATCGTCTTTACCGTGCTGATGTTCACTCCCCTGGGGCGGCTCAGGTTCGGCCAGGGAGATCCCGAGTTTTCCACCCTGGCCTGGCTCGGCATGCTGTTCGCCACCGGCATGGGCATCGGCCTGGTGACCTGGGGCGTGCTGGAACCGCGCTACCACGTCGATGCCGGCCACAGCACCGACCAGGCCCTGCTGTACGCCTTCAACCACTGGGGCCTGCTGGCCTGGGCCGGCTATCTGGCGATCGGCGTGATCTTCGCTCACGCCATGTACAACCTGAACATCGACAAGCCCGCCGAGACGCTGCTTGGTGGCGGCTTTCTCAGCAAGCTCAACCTGGTCAGCCTGGTGGTGTCTACCGTCATCGGCCTGTCGCTGACCTTCTCCTACGCCACCGATCCGCTCAAACAGAGCCTCGAGCAGTTTTTCGGCATCGACGCCAGCCCCACCCTGATCATCCTGGTGCTGTCGCTGTTCGCGATCGCCTCCAGCGCCTCGGGTCTCCAGCGTGGCATCAAGTGGCTGAGCAACTACAACACGCTGTTCGCCCTGTTTCTGATGGTCAGCGTCTTCGCACTGACCTCACCGCTGGACATCCTCGGCACCTTCACCCGACTGTTGCCGGAATACCTGGTGAAGTACCCGGCGATGGCGACCGATATCGGCCTCGGCGATCCCGAGCACAAGGCCTGGCTGGCGGACTGGCTGTACGCCTTCGAGGCCGCCTGGTACGGCTGGTTTGTGTTCACCGGCGTATTCATCGCGCGTATCTCGAAGGGCCGCACCTTGCGCCAGCTGGTACTGGGGGTGATGCTGGTGCCGAGTCTGTTCTCCTGCCTGTGGTTTACCACCTTCGGCCTCGGCGGACTCGAGACCGGCTCCGAGGACGTCTTCGCCCTGATGGCGACCCTCGACAGCCATGGCGTGCTGTCGGCCGTCCTGGCGCTCAACATCCTGCTGTTCTTCGTCACCAGCGCCGACTCGGCGGGACTGGTCTGCGAGATGCTGACGGTGCGCCGCTCACGAGCCTTCTGGATCGTTGCCATGGCCGCCCTGGCGGTGGTGATCAACTGGCTGGAAGGCGACATCTTCAAGGTCATTCTGACCCTGATCTCGGTCGCCGCCGTGCCTGTCGCCTTCGGAATCTTCGCACTGGTCGCCGCCTTCCTGGTGCGCATCCGAGGCAGGCACGATGATCTGAGCGACAGGCAGGGCCAGGACTCCTGAGCCGCATTGTCGAGTGCCACCCCAACGACCAACGCAGACAAGGCCTGGAAACAGGCCCTGTCTGCGTCATGACCAGGTGTGGTTGGCGGACTTACGTCCAGGGGCCAGCGTCGGCAGACGCCGGCCCCTTCACGCTAGCTCTGGGATGCTAGCTCAAGGGCAGTTCCATCAGAACTTGCCCAATTCGGCCTCCAGCGGGAACATCGCCGCCGACAGCTCGCCTACCGTCATCACCGGAGACTCCGGCGCCTTGGCCGTCGGCCAGGCCTCGAGCAGCCCGTCGTAGCCCTCGACCAGGGCATCGTAGGCACCCGCCTGACGGAACATGTCGGCGTGGCGCTCCAGCGACTCCCGGGCGGTCAGCACAAAGCCACGACCGTCCTGATACTCGACCACGTTCTTGAACTCGCCGTCATCCACGGCTTCTTCGTACTCGTGCAGCGCGGTCTTCAACAGCGCCAGCTGGACCTTGGCCTGAAAGCCCGCATCCTGCTCGAGGCCATCGTCGACGTCGGCCATGGCCGAGAGGATGGTCTCGCGAAGCGATGCGTAATCCTGTTCGACCTCGCTCCAGTCACCGCCCTGCTGCACCTTGCCGGAGAAGGCTTCCAGCTCAGTATCGAAAGCGTCAATGCCACGGCTTTCCAGCGCAGGCGCGATGCCGGGGTACACCTCGTGGTAGGGATGACCAAAGTGGGGGTAGGACGCGGTCTTGGCCCCCTCGGTGTAGAGCTCCTTGGCGACCTCAAGGTGGCCGAGCATCAGCGCGAGCTCAGTGGTGTAGACGCCAGGGTTGGCCGCGTCGACGTGGCCACCTTCGCCGCCTTCGCCACCTTCACCGCCTTCACCACCTTCGCCGCCTTCGCCGCCTTCACCGCCTTCGCCGCCTTCACCGCCTTCGCCACCTTCGCCACCTTCACCACCGGAAGACGCCGTCAGATAGGCAAAGACCGCATAGGGATCGCTGGCGAGGGAGGCACTTTCACCGCCTTCGCCGCCTTCGCCGCCGTGGCCGTGCTCGCCACCTTCACCGCCTTCGCCGCCGTGGCCCTTCTCGCCACCTTCACCGCCTTCGCCGCCTTCGCCGCCTTCGCCGCCGTGGCCGTGCTCGCCACCTTCACCGCCTTCGCCGCCGTGGCCCTTCTCGCCACCTTCACCGCCTTCGCCGCCGTGGCCGGCTTCACCACCTTCACCACCTTCACCACCTTCACCGCCGTGGCCCTTCTCGCCACCTTCGCCACCTTCACCGCCGTGGCCGGATTCACCACCTTCGCCACCTTCACCACCGTGGCCGTGCTCGCCGCCTTCGCCGCCTTCACCGCCTTCACCGCCGTGGCCGGCTTCGCCACCTTCGCCACCGTGGCCGGCTTCACCACCTTCGCCGCCTTCGCCACCTTCACCGCCGTGGCTCTGTTCGTAGGCAGCGTCGTCCTTGTGCATATCGTCGCCATCGCCGTGATGGTCGGCCCAGGCGGCGCTGGATCCGAGCAGTATGCTGGCGCCAACGCCAATCCACAGCTTGGTACGAGTCTCTTGCGTCATGGGGTGCTCCTTCCTTCTACGTCTACTTGGGGCCAATTTCTTGTTCAGGGCTCGCGCTCGATGGAACCAGGGTCCACTTGCCGCAACCCCATGTCCGATCTGGCAATGTCTGCGCCAGTCAAACCATCAGGTGCCTGCCCACTAGACTGGCGTGTCACGAAGTGTAATGCAAACGATTAACAGTCGGGTATACTGACGGCCATTTGCGGGAGCCTCCGATGATTCTGTGTATCGACAAGGTGCTGACCGACGACCAGCTCCAGCGTATTCGCCAGACACTGGACGCCAGCGACTTTCGTGACGGACGGGAGACCGCCGGCTGGCATGCGCGCACGGTCAAGCGCAACCAGCAGGCGAGCAGCCAGGAGCCCGCCATCGCCGCCCTGCGTGACGAGGTCATGCAGACCCTGTCCGCACACACCCTGTTCCAGATCGCCGCGCGCCCGCGCCGAATGAAGCCGGTCATGTTCAGTCGCTACCAGCAAGGCATGACCTACGGCAATCACGTCGACGACGCGGTGATGCCCACCCCCCAGGGGCCGATGCGCACCGACCTGTCCTTCACCATCTTCCTTGGGGATCCGGACAGCTACGAGGGCGGAGAGCTGGTCACCGAGACCACCCAGGGCGAACAGCGCTTCAAGCTGCCGGCGGGTTCGATGATCCTGTACCCGTCCTCGACGCTGCATCGCGTCGACCCGGTCACCCAGGGCGAGCGACTGGCCGCGGTGGGCTGGCTGCAGAGCCAGGTACGCCAGCCTGAACAGCGTGAAGTGCTGTTCGACCTCGACACCACTCGCCGCCAGATCTTCGAGCGCGACGGCAAGACCGCCGAGTTCGACAGCATCTCGAAGAGCCTGGCCAATCTGCTGCGGATGTGGGCCGAGATCTGACTTGAGTGCCGGTCAGCCGTGGTGTCGAAAGGCCTGCGGCGCGGTTCCGAACGCCCTGCGGAAGGCGCGACTGAAACTCGACGCCGAGCCGAATCCACAGCTGAGCCCGATCGCCAGCACATCGAGGTCGGTATCCTTGAGCAATTGGGCGGCACGTTTGAGGCGCAGCGACAGGTAGTAGGCACTGGGAGAGGTGCCCAGCACATCGGCAAACAAGCGCTGTAGCTGGCGACTCGACACGCGGCTGCGGCGTGCGATCTCGGCCAACGGCAGGGGCGTTTCCAGGTGCGACTCCATCAGCGCTACCGCATCGACCAGCCGCGGCTGGTGGGTGCCAAGACGCCTGACCAGGCTCATTCGCTGCTGGTCGGTGCGCGAGCGCAGGCGGTCGTGAATCAATTGTTCGGACACGTCCACCGCCAGCGCCATGCCGTGGCGACGGGCGATCATCTCCAGGGTCATATCCATGGCCGCCGCGCCGCCGGCACAGAAGAAGCGCCGCTCCTCCAGCAGGAACAGCTCGTCGCAGGTGCGAATCGAGGGATAGCGTTCGTTGAAGGTGGGCAGCGTCTCCCAGTGCAGGGTCACCGTATGCCCCCTGAGCAAGCCGGCCTCCGCCAGCACCACCGCGCCGGTGTCCAGCGCGCCGATGCAGCAGCCACCCTGGTCGAGCCGGTTGAGCCAGGCGCTGAGCCCGTGGCCGATCCACAATTCCGGATCGAAGCCGCTGCATACCGCCAGCCACGGCAGATTGCGGACGTCTTCCATGGGGTGGTCCACCAGCAGGGTCATGCCGTTGCTGGCGGTCACCGGCCCTCCGCCCAGCCCGATCAGCGTCCAGTCATAAAGAGCGCGACCGGCGATACGGTTAGCGATGCGCAGCGGCTCCACCGCCGAGAAAAACGCCATCATCGAGAACTGCGGCAGCAGCAGAAAACCCAGCCGCTGTTCGGCCTGCTCGATTTCACCGGCGCTCGCCTCCAGGCGTTGACCACTGAGCTCTACCATCGCTGTCCGCCTCCTTACCGACGCTCGTGACTGCGGCGCAGCATAGCATGAGGATATCGACGATAACGTCGAAAGGCTGAGTAGAGTGGGGCCGCGCCTCCTGGCTGGCCGTGTCTCGCCTGCGCCCTGAGTTGAGGGCAGCGTACGAGGGTGGCACCCTTGCAGCGCGGTGCGGACCGGGCCGATCCTGAATCCGCTGTCGCTGGTGCGCCGATACCCGAACCACCGATCCTGGCGCGGCCAGCGCCGTCCCGCCCCCGCCATCCATGAGGCCACCATGCGTCTGACCTACCAGGGCCCTGTCCCGGAACCCATCGGCTTTCTGCTGCTGCCGCGTTTCTCCATGGTGGCGCTGTTCTCGGCCATCGACCCCTTGCGAATCGCCAATCGTCTGGCCGGACAGCCGCTGTTTCGCTGGCACCTGATCAGCCGCGACGGCGAGCCGGTCACCGCCAGCAACGGCATTCCCCTGAGCGTCGAGCATGACCTGGACAATGCCCCCTGGCTCCCTAGTCTGGCGGTGTGCGCAAGCTTCGAGCCGATGGCCGCAGTGGACCAGCCGCTCAGGGACTGGCTGGCGCAACGCCGGGCACAGGGCGCCTGTCTGGGCGCGCTGGACACCGGTGTCTTCTGCCTGGCCGACGCCGGGCTGATCGAGGACACCGTGACCCTGCACTGGGAAAGCCTGCCCGAGTTTCGCCGTCGCCATCCCGACATCGAAGCGGTGGAGTCGCTCTACGAGGTCGGCCCGGTCGGCTTCTACGGCGCCGGCGCCAGCGCCTCCATTGACCTTGCGCTGGACACCATCCGCCGCCGCCACGGCGATGCCCTGACCCGGCGGGTCAAGCAGCAACTGGTGCACGACCATCGTCGCCTGCCGGCCAGTCGCCAGCGTGACGCCAGCGAATTCGAGCGGCTGCCCGAACGCCTGACCAGGGTCATCGGCCTGATGGACAGCCACCTGGAGTCCCCCTTGGCCATCGCCGAACTGGCCGCCCAGATCGGCCTGTCGGAGCGTCAGCTAGAGCGCGACTGTCAGCACCACCTGGCCCGTACCCCGAGCCGGCTGTATCTGGAGCGTCGCCTGGCGCTGGCCCACCATCTGGTGACCAGCACTCGTCACGGCGTCATGGACATCGCCCTGGCCAGCGGCTTCGCCTCCGCCTCGAGCTTCACCCGCGCCTTTCGCCAGCACCACGGCGCCAGCCCCCGGGAGCTAAGACGACGCCTCCTTTAACACTGGCCCACCAACTTCTGTCTACTACACGCCACGGCGCCAGCCCCCCCGGGAGCCAAGACGACGCCTCCTTTGACACGGGCCACCATCTGTCGCCCTGTTCGCCCTGGCCAGTTGGCATACCTGGCGTACCTGGCGCGCCCTGAATGTCGGATTTTGCACGCTACCTGTCGATTTATGCACGACTTCGGTGCTGCCTGACAGGCAAGCTGGTCCCCACTTGAGCGCCAGTCGGCGCTGCCATCCATGACGCACAGCGCGGGCGCTGCCATCCGTGACGCACCACGCGCCCGTCCCAGCTTCGACGGAGTCCCGATGAACCAGCCACAGCACACCAGCGAACACCAGCAGTCCGCCTCGGTCGATCTACCGCGCACCCCGGACTATGACGCCTGGCCGATCGAGGTGCCCATCGCAAGCGTAGCCTCGACGCCAAGGGTGCTGACCGTGAACTGGCAGGACGGCCGTGTCAGCCGCTATCACAGCGTCTGGCTGCGCGAAAACGCCGCCGACGACAGCACCATCAATCCAGCGACAAGGGAGCGCATCCTCGATCTGTCGAGCCTGGACGCCTGGCCGGAAATTGCCCAAGCGACGCTGGACGCCAGCGGCGCCGTCGAACTGCTGATGACGCCGGAACAGCGCAGCCTGCGCTTTCACCCCGGCTGGCTGAGAGCCCACGACTACGACAACACCGAAGATCCGCTGGCGCCGCTGGTACCGGTCGAGACCTGGCTCGGCGGCCAGGACAAGGAACCGGTCACCCTGGACGCCGGCGGCTGGACCGCGACCCAGGCCGACAGCCCCGAAGAAGAGACGATCCTGGCCCCGGCGCTCGACGCGCTGCTGCGCCACGGCCTCGTGCGGCTGCGCGGCCTGCCCACCGAGCCCGGCACCCTGGAGAACATCGCCGAGCGCTTCGGGCCGTTGCGGGCCACCAACTTCGGCACCCTGTTCAACGTTCGCGCCAAGCCGGACCCGGACTCCAACGCCTACACCTCGATTGCCCTGCCGCCTCACGTGGACCTGCCGACCCGCGAGTACCATCCCGGTCTTCAGTTCCTGCACTGTCTCGAGAACAGCGTGGCCGGCGGCCAGGCGGTAATGCTCGACGGCTTCGCGGTGGCCGAGGCACTGCGCGAGGAAGACCCCGAGGCCTTCGCTACCCTGACTCGCGTCCACTGGCGCTACGCCAATACCGCCAAGACCACCGACTACGTCTGGCACTCGCCGATGATCGTGCTCGATGAACAGCAGCAACTGCTCGAGGTGCGCATCGCCGACTTCCTGCGCGGCCCGCTGATGACCGATTTCGACCAGGTCGAGGAGGCCTACCGGGCACTGATGGCGCTCCAGCAGCGCCTGCGCGAGCCCCGCTTCGCCCTGCGCTTCACCTACGCCCCCGGCGACCTGGTGATCTTCGACAATCGCCGCCTGTTGCACGCTCGTGACGCCTTTGAAGGCGACTCCGGCCACCGCTGGCTGCAGGGCTGCTACCTCGAGCGCGATGAGGTGCGCTCGCGCTATCGCATCGTCCAGCGCCGTCGCCGCGAGCGGGAACTGGGCGAGGCCGGACAGGCCTAGCGGCGAGGCAAGGCCACCGGCTAGCCTTCCGCCGACGCCGGTGGCCGCAGCCCACGCCGGGCGGTCACGCTCGGCGCCTCGCCAAAGCGCTTGCGGTAGGCTCTGGAGAAGTGCGCCAGGTGGCTGAAGCCCACCGCCACCGCGGCCTCGGTCACCGCAATGCGACTGTCGGCCAGAATGCGCTGGGCCTGGTCCAGCCGCATGTTCAGATAGCACTGCTTGGGCGTCTCGCCGAACTCCTGCACGAATAGCCGGGTCAACTGGCGCTGGGACAGGCCCGCCAGACGACAGACGTCGGGAATCGGCAGCGCCTGGGCGAGATTGGCCTCCATTACCGCCAGTGCGCGCAGCACCCCACGCGGCAGCTCCCTGGGCGAAGCCCGATCCGCTACCCAGCCGGTGCTGGCCCCAGCCCTCCCTGCTGCTTGCTGCGCTGTTGCGGCTCCCCTCGCCTCCGCAGGCCGCGAATGCACGATCTGTCGCCCCACCGCCTCGGCCAGCGAAGGACCATAAAGGGTCACGATCCACTCGAGCATCATGTCGATGCTGGCGGCGCCGCCGGAGCCGGTGAGACGTCCGCCTTCCCAGACGTAGCTGTCCGCTCGCACTTCCAGCTCAGGGAACTCCTCGCGAAAGGCCGGCACGCTTTCCCAGTGCAGCGCCACCGGATAGCCCTCCAGTACGCCCGCCCTGGCCAGGATAAAGGGTGCGGTGTCCACCCCCCCAAGCCAGACGCCATGGGCCGCCAGTCGCTTGAGCAGCGCCAGATCCTCGGCACCGATACAGGCTTCCGGCTCATAGGACGACACCACCATCAGACGCCCCTTGGACGCCAGCCCCTGGTACCAGTCGGCCTCGGTAACCTCCGACAGACGTCCATCGACATCGATGCGTACGCCATTGCTGGCCGTCACCGCCTCGCCATCGGCGGACAGCAGGCGCCAGGCAAACAGATCCCGACCAAAACGGTTGGCCACCCGAAGCGGCTCGAGCAGGCAGAACAGCGTCAGCATCGAAAACTTGGGCACCAGCCACACGTCCAGGGTGTGTTCGGCCTGGTCGGGCGACAACAGCGGCGGCGAGTCCGGACGCGGATAGGGATGGCTGTCGGGCCAGCGGGCCTCGCTGTCTGCCGGGCGGTTGGCACGGCGGTTGGCGTGGCTGTTGGCGTGGCTTTCTGTGTCACTGTGCAAGTGGTGATCAACGTCCGACATGGGGCGAATTTTATCAAGGCTATGGCGAATTTGATCAAATTGTATCCCAAATAGCACAGTAACCTGTAGCCCAGACAGCGACGCCAGGTGACGAACCGCCCTTCCTCGACCTGGTGAGCCTTTTACAACGCCAGACCGATCGAATCCGGAGAGAGCCTCGACGATGACCCAGCAGACGCCCCCGCAACTGACCGATGACGGCCGCCAACTGGCGCTGACCCTTGGTGAAGGGCATCACCGTCTTGATGCCCTGTGGCTGCGCGAACGCCTGCCCGATGCCGAAACCCTGGACCCCCAGACCGGGCAGCGTCTGATCGAGGCCGCCGAACTACCGCTGGATCTGATCCTCACCCAGGCAGACGTCCAGGATGGGCGGCTGGTCGTGGCCTTCTCCGATGGCCATCGAGGCAGCATCACGATCGACGAACTCGTGGATGCCGTGCGCTGCCAGCGCTCGGACGACAACGCCTCACGGGTGTACTGGGACTCGACGCTCGCCACACCCCCGCAGGCCAGCTTCAAGCAAGCACTGGAAAGCGATCCGGCGCTGCTCGATCTGCTCGACCAGCTGCATCGCTTCGGTTTCGTGCGCGTCACGGACGTACCTGTCAGCGAAGACGGCATGCAGCCGTTGATCGACCGTATCGGCCCGCTGCGCCGGACCAACTGGGGCGGCATCGCCGACGTCAAGTCGGTGGCCAACGCCTACGATCTGACCATGACCCAGCGCGGCCTCGAGCCCCACACCGACAACCCCTATCGCGATCCGATCCCCGGTTACATCTGGCTGCACTGTCTGACCAACGCCGCCGATGGTGGCGACAGCACCCTGGTGGACGGCTTCGAGGCCGCTCGACGCCTGCGTCTGCAGGATCCCGACGCCTTCGCCTGCCTGACTGAAGTGACCCCGCGCTTTCGCTACCACGACGAGACCACCCGTCTAGAGAGCGAAGGTCCGCTGATCGAGCTCGACGCCCGGGGCGAGGTGACGCGGGTACGCTACTCCAACCGCACCGAGCGTATCGACCTGATGGACAGCGCCCTGCTGCGCCGCTACTACGCCGCCCGCAAGGCCTTCTACCAACTGATTCGCTCGTCCGAGCTCACCCTCGAACTCAAGCTGTCCCCTGGCGAGATGCTGATCATGGACAACTACCGCCTGCTGCACGGGCGTACCGCCTTTCAGCTCGAAGGCGGCGTACGCCACCTGCGCCAGGGCTACGTGGACCGTGACAGCACCGCCAGTCGACGCCTGTTGCTGAAGGATCGGCTCAAGCCCGCACACGACTCGGAAGCCGGTACCGCCGACAACCTCCCACGAACCACCCAGGGGGCCAGCGTATGAGCACCAGCGATCTCGCACTGACCCAGGCCCGCTTCGCGCGCTTTGACCAGAGCACCGCCGAAGAGTGGCGCCTGATCGACCGCCACTTTCGTGCCTACCAGAGCGACGCCTGCCGTCGTGTGCTCGCCCACCTCGAGCGACTCAAGGGCGACACCCACGGCTATCCGGTGGACCGCTACGAGCACTGTCTGCAGACCGCCACCCGCGCGCTGCGTGACGGCGCCGATGAAGAGACCGTGGTCTGTGCCCTGCTCCACGACATCGGCGACGACCTGGCCCCGGCCAATCACGCCGAGATCGCCGCCGCCATCCTCGAGCCTTTCGTCGACCCGCTCAATGTCTGGATGATCCGTCACCACGAGCTGTTTCAGGGCTACCACTACCGCCACTTTTTCGGCCAGGATCGCCACGCCCGTGAGGCCTATCGCGACCACCCGGCCTACGCCCGCACGGTGCGCTTCTGCGACGACTGGGACCAGACCAGCTTCGACCCCGACTACGACACCCTGCCACTGGACGCCTTCCTGCCGATGATCGAAAACGTCATGGGCCGCGAACCCTTCGGTGGCCTGCCGAGCGTGGTGGAGGACAGCGACTCGAGCCCCGAGCCCCAGGCGAATGCCCAGGAGGCCTCCCGATGACCACCTGCGCCCAGCGCCTGATCGAGCTGCTCGAGGCTCAGGGGATCGACACCGTCTTCGGCATTCCCGGCGTGCACACCGTCGAGCTGTACCGGGGCCTTGAGCATTCGCGACTTCGCCACGTCACGCCACGCCACGAACAGGGCGCCGGTTTCATGGCCGACGGCTACGCCCGGGCCAGCGGGCGACCCGCCGCCTGCTTTATCATCACGGGCCCGGGCATGACCAATATCGCCACCGCCATGGGCCAGGCGCTGGCCGATTCGGTGCCGATGCTGGTGATTTCCAGCGTCAATACCGTGTCGACGCTTGGGCGCGGCCAGGGCCGTCTCCACGAGATGCCCCATCAGGGCCAGACCCTGGCCGGGGTGGCGCGCTTCAGCCATACCCTGCTCGATCCCGAGGCGCTGCCCGAAGTGCTGGCCCGCGCCTTCGCCGTGTTCCAGGGCGCACGCCCGGGGCCGGTGCATATCGAGATCCCCATCGATCTGTTCGCCGCCCCGGTCAAGGCACCGATGCCTGCGGCGATGCGCGTCTTTCCCCCGGCGCCAGCGCCCCAGGCCGTCGCGGCCGCCAGCCGACTGCTGGGCGAGGCACAGCGCCCGCTGGTACTGGTGGGAGGTGGCGCCTGCGCCGCCGCCACCAGCGTCACCGCCCTGGTCGAACACCTGGACGCCCCCACCCTGACCACGATCAATGCCCGCGGGTTGCTCGGTGCCGACCATCCGCTGGACCTGGGCGCCACCGCCAGCCTGCCGGCGACACGCCGACTGGCCCGGCAGGCCGACGTCATCCTGGCCCTTGGCACCGAACTCGGCGAAACCGACTACGACCTGGTGTTCGACGACGGTTTCAAGCTCGAGGGCAGCCTGATCCGGGTCGATCTGGACGCCGAGCAGCTGGCGCGCAGTCACATCGCCGACCTGGCCCTGGTGGCCGATATCGGGCTGACCGCCGAGGCCCTGCTGGGCGCGCTGGAACGCGGCGAAGATGAAGGCCGGCCACAACGAGAGGTCGGTCGCGAGCGCTGCGAGCGGGTGCGCCACGAGCTGGCCCTCGCCGATGACCCGGAGCTCGCGCGCTATCGGCCGCTGTTTGCCACCCTCGACGAGGTACTGCCCGAGGCGATCATCGTCGGCGACTCCACCGGCCCGGTGTACGCCGGCAACGTAGTGGCCAGACGCCCGGCGCCACGTCGCTGGTTCAACGCCGCCACCGGCTTCGGCACCCTGGGCTACGGCCTGCCTGCGGCCCTGGGCGCGGGACTGGCACGACCGGATCTGCCGGTGGTGGCGCTGGTCGGCGACGGTGGCCTGCAGTTCGTGCTGGGAGAGCTAGCCACCGCCCGGGATATCGCCCTGGAGGCCGACCGCGCTCGCACCGAGCAGGGGTCAATCAACCGTGATTCGAGCGATGCGGCCTGCGCCGACACCGCCTTGGCCAGGCCCTTGGCGATCCTGATCTGGAACAACGACGGCTACGACGAGATACGCCGTTACATGAGCGCCGACGGTGTCGCTCACGTGGGAGTCGATCTGGCTCCCCCGGACTTCGCCGCCCTCGCCCAGGCCTTCGACTGCCGCTATCGTCAGGCCGCCAGCGCCGACGACCTGGCGTCGGCGCTTTCAAGCCTGAATGATGCCGGCTCACCGCTGATCGTCGAGATCGACGCCCTGGCCTGGTGTCGCCAGCTCGAACACTGAGGCAGGACGCCTGCGCCGAGCGGATCGACGGCGTCCCGACCATGCATCACTTATGCATCAGTTATGCATCACTTATGCATCCATAAAATAACGAAGGAGTTCCCCGTGACTCGATGTTTCTCGCACAAGCCCCGTTCCATCGCCCTGGCAGCCGCGCTCGGCCTTGCCGCCGCCTCCGCCCAGGCCGCTGACCGCGACGATGAGCTGAGCCTGGTCGTTCCGCCCTGGCCCGGGGTCACCGTCAAGAGCGAGATCCTGGCGCAGCTCGTCGCGCCCCTGGGCTACCAGGTCGAACGCCAGGAGCTCAGCTCCACGGTGGGCTACAAGACCCTGACCACCGGCGACAGCGACGCCTTTCTGGCCGGCTGGCTGCCGGCCCAGCAGGAAAGCTACGACGCCGCCATGGCGGCGGACGCCATCGTCGATCTGGGCAACAACGTGACCGGCGCGCGCATGGGATTCGCCGTGCCCGGCTACGTGGCCGAGGCCGGTATCACCGACGCTTCCCAGTTGGGCGAGGCGCAGAACGCCGAGCGTTTCGAGCACACCTTCTACTCCATCGAAAGCGGCTCCACCGTGACCGACTTCATCCACGCCGCCATCGACAGCGACACCCACGGGCTCGGTGACTGGGAGGTCATGTCCTCCTCGACCCCCGGCATGCTGAGCGAAGTCAAGGCGGCGGTGAACGAACAACGCTGGATCGTCTTCTACGGCTGGACGCCTCACTGGATGATCCCCGAGTACGACGTACACATTCTCGACGACAGCGAAGGCGTGTTCGGCCCCGACAACGGCCGCAGCGACGTCAAGACCATCGTCGCCAGCGAGTTCGCCGAGGCCAATCCCAACCTGACCCGACTGCTCGACCAGTTCGTGTTCAGCGCGCATGAGCAGAGCGAGTTCATCAAGGCCTTCAGCCTCGAGGAGCGTGACCTCGATGAGGTCGCCCGAGAGTGGCTCGAGCAGCATCCCGACAAGCGCGCTGCCTTCCTCGAAGGCGTCACCACCCGCGACGGCGATGACGCCCTGGCCGCCCTGGAGGCGAGCCTGTGAGCGAAGACAGCCGCCAGCAGCGCATCCGCCGCGACCTGGCCGCCGCCTACCGGCTGATGGCCATGGATGGCATGGACGATGGCATCTCGACCCATATCTCGGCACGAGTCGCCCCGGGGCGCTTCCTGCTCAATGCCTTCGGTCTGCGCTTCGAGGAGGTCACCGCCGACTCTCTGGTGACTGTCGACGAGCACGGCCAGGTGCTCGACGATCCCACCGGCCTCGGCATCAACCCGGCCGGCTTTACCATCCACAGCGCCATCCATGCGGCGCGTCCCGACGCCCACTGTGTACTGCACGCCCACAGCGTCGCCGGGGTCGCCGTGTCGTGCCTCGAGCAGGGCCTCGCGCCGCTGAACCAGTGGGCGATGCAGTTCTATCGGCGCATCGGCTATCACGACTACGAGGGCATCGCCCTCGACCTGGACGAGCGTGAACGGCTGGTGCGTGACCTCGGCGTACACATGAGCATGATCCTGCGCCAGCACGGCCTGCTGGTGGTCGGCGAAAGCGTCGGCGACGCCTTTCTGCGCATGCGCGACCTGGAGCGCTCCTGCCAGGCCCAGCTCGCGGCCCAGGCCACCGGGGCGGCGCTGGTCAGCGCCAGTCCTGAGCTTTGCGAAAAGGTCGCCCGCCAGTACGACGACTGGGCCGCGAGCCCCCAGGGCACCGAGCTTGCCTGGCGGGCGGAACTGCGCCGCCTCGGCATCGATGCTCCCGCCGCTTCCGACAACAAGGACCCTTCACCATGAAAGTCTCCGCCCTGACCCAACGCATCGCCGGCGAAGGCACCGCGGCCTGGGACATCCATGTGCGTGCGCTGAAGCGCCAGGCC
The DNA here is from genome assembly GCF_003056325.1 of Halomonas sp. BN3-1. Lineage (NCBI taxonomy): Bacteria > Pseudomonadati > Pseudomonadota > Gammaproteobacteria > Oceanospirillales > Halomonadaceae > Halomonas > Halomonas sp. BN3-1. Next base: position 18,170 of record NZ_PYVV01000022.1, read on the forward strand.
AGCGGTGAAGACATCACCGTACTGTCGGTGGGCGATCCCGACTTCACCACCCCCGCCCCGATCATCGAGGCGGCCAAGCAAAGCCTCGACCGCGGCGCGACCCACTATGCCGACGTCCAGGGCAAGGGTGAGCTGCGCGAAGCCATCAGCCGCCACTATCGTCGCCATCAGGGTGTCGAGGTATCCCCCGAGCGGCTGATCGTGATGGCCGGCGCCCAGTGCGGGCTCTACGCCACCGCCCAGTGCCTGCTCGATCCAGGCGACGAGGTGATCGTGCCGGAGCCGAGCTACGTCACCTACGAGGCGGTGATCCAGTCGACCGGTGCAACACTTGCCCGAGTGCCGCTGCGGCCAGAGGCCGGCTTCCGACTCGACGTGGCCGATATCGCCGCCGCGATCACCGACAACACCCGGGCGATCCTGCTCAACAGCCCCCACAACCCCACCGGACAGTCGATGACACGGCAGCAGTGGGAGCAGATCGCCGAGCTGTGTCACCGCCATGACCTGTGGCTGATCTCCGACGAGGTCTACGCCGAGCTGATCTTCGAGGGCGAGCACCACAGCCCGCTGGCGCTGCCCGACATGGCCAATCGCAGCGTGGTGATCTCGAGCCTGTCCAAGTCCCACGCCATGACCGGCTGGCGGCTGGGCTGGGTGGTCGCGCCCGAGGCGCTGATCGAGCACCTGGACAATCTGGCGCTGTGCATGCTGTACGGCTGCCCGGACTTTATCCAGGACGCGGCGATCACCGCGCTCGACAGCGACCTCCCCGAGCTTGCCACCATGCACGCCGCCTACCGCGAGCGCCGCGACAGCGTCTGCCGCGCCCTCGACGGTGCCGACTCGGTCAAGGCGATCTGCCCGGACGCCGGCATGTTCGTGATGGTCGACATCCGCGCCACTGGTCTGTCATCGGCCGAGTTCGCCGATGGCCTGCTCGATGACTGCGGCATCTCGGTGCTGTCCGGTGAGGCCTTCGGCCCCTCGGCGGCTGGCTTCGTACGGCTGAGCCTGACCCAGCCCCCGGAGCGCCTGAGTCGCGCCGCAACACGGCTTCGTGAATTTGCCGATGCCTGTCTTGTCACCAGCCCCTGAGTCGCCTATGCCACCATCCGTCACCACCAGCGACGACTTGAGCCCCACCTCCCCCGTGGTCGAGGCTCGTCACCTCGTCAAGCGCTACGGGGACACCAGCGTGCTGCGCGACGTCTCCCTGAGCGTCGCCGAAGGCACCGTGACCACCATCATCGGCGCCAGTGGCTCCGGCAAGAGCACCCTGCTGCGCTGCATGAACCTGCTGGAGCGGCCCCAGCAGGGCAGCCTCTCCATCGCCGATGAACGCATCCGCTTCACCGAGCAGGGCCCCCGCAGCAGCCACACCGACATGCCGCTCAGTCGCCATCAGCTGCAACGCCTGCGCGGCAAGGTCTCCATGGTATTCCAGCAGTTCAACCTCTGGCCGCACCTGACCGTGCTCGGCAACGTCAGCGAGGCCCCGGTGCGGGTCAAGGGAATCTCACGCAGGAAGGCCAACGCCCTGGCCGCCCACTATCTGGAGCGCGTCGGCATGGCCGAGCGCGCCGACGCCTACCCGGCGTTTCTCTCCGGTGGCCAGCAGCAGCGTGTGGCCATCGCCCGAGCGCTGGCCATGGAGCCCGAGATCCTGCTGTTCGACGAGCCTACCTCAGCGCTGGACCCGGAGAGGGTCAACGAGGTGCTGGGGGTCATCCGCGGCCTGGCCGACGAGGGGCGCACCATGCTGATGGTGACCCACGAGATGGCCTTCGCCCGGGAGGTATCCGACCAGATCGTGTTTCTCGACCGCGGCGTCGTCGGCGAAGCCGGCCCCCCCGAGCGCATCTTCGAACACAGCGACAACGAACGCTGCCGGCGCTTCATCGCCCCCGCAGCCTGAGTACCCGTCACACAACAACCAGGAGTTCCCATGACCGTATCCCATTCCCTGCGCCCGTCAGCCGACCTCGCTCGTCGCCTTGCCCTGGGCGTCGCGCTCGCCACGACCCTCGCTGCCGCCACCATCGGCAGCGCCCATGCGACCGACCAGGCAGCCAACCAGCCTGCCCTCCAAACTGCTGGCGAGCCCCTCAAGATCGGCATCTCCGCCGAACCCTATCCGCCCTTCACCTACACCTCCTCCGACGGTGACTGGACCGGTTTCGAGGTGGAACTGGCATCGGCCATCTGCGACCAGATGGGCCGTGAGTGCGAGATCACCCCGACCGGCTGGAGTGGCATCATCCCCTCGCTCAAGGCCGGACGCATCGACATGATCATGAACTCCATGTCGATCACCGAGAAGCGCCTGCGGGTCATCGACTTCAGCTCGCCCTACTACTTCACCCCCGGTGCCTACGTCGCCGCCCGCTCACTGGACATCGAGCCGCCCGAGGGCCTGGACGGCAAGGTGCTGGGGGTGCAGAGCGCCACCACCAACGCCACCTACGCCCGTCGCGCCCTGCGTGACAGCGGCGTCGATATCCGTCTGTACGACCAGGCCGAACAGGTCAATCGCGACCTGCTCTCCGGCCGCCTGGACCTGATCCTGGCCGACGAGATCGCCATGATCGAGCTGGTCGAACGCGATGAAGCCGCCGACTTCGAGATCAAGGCCACGGCGCCGCACCACGAGGCCTACGGTGAAGGCGTCGGCATCGGCCTGCGCCAGGAGGACGACGCCCTGACCGAGGACGTCAACGCCGCCATCAAGGCGGTCAATCAGCAGGGCATCTGCAGCGAGCTGTCCGAGCGCTACTTCGGCACCGACGTCTGCGTGGGCTAGGGCTTGTACGAAAAGTGTCTGCGCTCGTGTGAACGACGCTTCTGCCTGAGGCCGTGGCCTGGTCGAACGCCGGCAACAGCCGCCGGATGCGCACCAGGCCCGCTGCCATCGCGACTTTCACCCACGACGAGAATGCCCCATGAACAACGCTTCTCAGGAGGGGCTGGCCGACTGGGCCGGACCGATCCTCGACGGCGCCCTCACCACCCTGCAGATCGCCTGCCTGGCCTACGCCATCGGCGTGCTGCTTGGCTTTGTCGGTGCCGCCTGCCGGCTGTCTCGACACGCCTGGCTGCGCGGTATCGGCGGCGCCTACTCCACCGGCGTGCGTGCGGTGCCGGAGCTTCTGCTGATCATCCTGCTTTACTATGCCGGCTCCCAGGCGCTGACCGCTCTGACCAACGCCCTGGGCCTGCCCGGGCAGGTCGCCATCAACGGCTTCGTCACCGCCGTGGGGGTGCTGGCCTTCGTCCAGGGCGCCTACATGACAGAGGTGTTCCGCGGCGCCATCTCCGCCATCCCCAAGGGCCAGCTCGAGGCCGCCGACGCCTTCGGCTTTTCCCCCTGGGCACGCTTTCTCCACATCACCCTGCCGGCGATGCTGCCCAACGCCCTGCCAGGGATGTCGAACCTCTGGCTGATCCTGATCAAGGACACCGCCCTGATCAGCGTGATCGGCTACAGCGAACTGTTCTTCACCATCCAACAGGCCGCCGCCAGCACCCGTGCGCATTTTCTGTTCTACGCCGCCGCCGGTGTGCTCTATCTGATGATGACGCTGTCGTCCAACCTGGTCTTCGCGCTGATCGAGCGCCGGGTCAGGCGTGGACAGGCCCAGAGCCAGGAAACCTGATATGCGCTGGTGTCATTTCATTGCGCCCTTTGGTCGTTCACGGCATGTCAAACGCGGCCAGCCCCACTCTCACCTCCAGCCCCGGGAGACCTGATATGCGCTGGTGTCATTTCATTGCGCCCTTTGGTCGTTCACGGCGTGTCAAACGCGGCCAGCCCCACTCTCACCTCCAGCCCCGGGAGACCTGATATGGACTTCAGCTGGTTGAGCGACCCTTTCTATCAGGAATACCTCATCGAAGGCCTGATCAATACCCTGTGGCTGCTGCTGGTATCGGCCATCGCCGGCCTCACCCTGGCCGTCGGCATGGCCATGGCACGCATCAGGGGCCCCCGACCGCTGGCCTGGACGGCCACGGCGGTGACCTCGGTCATTCGCGGCACCCCATTGCTGGTGCAGCTTTTCTTCTTCTACTACGGCGTGGGTCGGCTGCTGGAAGGCATCCCCGGCATCCAGGACAGCATCTTCTGGGGCTTGCTGCGCGACCCGTTCTTCTACGCCACCCTTACCTTCACCCTCTCGGTCGGCGCCTACAGCGGCGAGATCCTGCGCGGCGCCCTGCTCAGCGTACCGCCAGGCGAGCGCGAGGCCGGGCGGGCCTTCGGCCTCAACCCGTTCCAGGTATTCTGGCGTCTGTGGCTACCCCGCGCGGTACAGTTGTGTCTGCCCACCCTCACCGGCGAGATGATCCTGCTGCTGAAGTCGATCCCGCTGGTCTCGACCATCGCCATGATGGATCTGCTCCAGGCGGCCAACATCATTCGCGACGAGACCTTCCTGACCTACGAACCGCTGCTGCTGATCGCCGCCGTCTATCTGTTGCTGACCATCGTGCTGACGCTATGCCTGCGTCAGGTCGAGCACCACTTTCCGGGGGTACAACCGGCACGTCGCGCCTGGCGCCCCTTTGGACAACCTCGTCGGGTGTAAAGGCGCTTCGCCATCCGCACCGGCATCGACGCCCATGTTGATGTGACCTTTCCGCCTTTCCCTGTGCCGGCAATGGACCACCATTTGCTGGCACACCTCTGTCGATGCCCCTCTACCAGATGCTGGCTCACGGTTGTCCGCCCCGCCAACCAGGTAATCGTCTTTGCGGGCCGCCTGTGATTTGTGTTGATTTTTGGTGCTAAGGCTTACTTTATATGCTGAAAAGTTATTTTCGCATCCACCCTACCTCGAAAAAGGTAGCCGCCAGCCCTCAGGTGAAGGGCTAGGTACCGGATCACTGTCCCCTACCATAGTCCTGCCCCCAACGTTTTGACTTGAGCATTTGCCTCCCCAATTTTCCGGCACAGAAAGAGATTCAGCGTCTATGTTTAGGGTACTGTGCAGATATGTTAGCCAAAGCGTCATCTGCCATCGATACAGTGACAACAAGGAAAGGCAGGAGTCGGTATGAAGGGAACTCGTTCACGGCTGATCGCGCTGGAGCCACGCCTGCTGTTCGATGGTGCCATGGCGGCCACCCCCGACCCCGCCAGCGATGGCGACGGTGGGCAACCCAACCAGCAGTCAACGGACGGCGACGACCAGGCACCGGCCACCCAGGGCGACAGCGACAGCCCCCGTGGTAGCGGAGCGCCGGCTCGCCATCTGGTGGTGGTGGACGCCCGCCTCTCCGACGCCCAGCGCCAGACGATCCGCGATGGTCTTGCCGACGACGCCGAACTGCTCGAGGTCGACGCCGACGAAAACGGTATCGAGGCCATCACCGCGGCCCTGGCCGGCATGGACCAGGTCGAGAGCGTGGAGATCTTCAGCCACGGCGCCTCAGGACAGTTTCAGCTCGGCGATACCCGGGTCGGCAACGACACTCTCACGAGCCTGACGGCGAGCCTCGGCCAGTGGCGCGAGGCACTGACGGCCGACGCCGACCTGCTGCTCTACGGCTGCCGCATCGGCGCTGCCGACGCAGGCCTCGAACTGGTGGAAGGTCTCGCCAGCGCCACCGGCATGGACGTGGGCGCCTCCACCGATGATACCGGCCACAGTGGCCTGGGCGGCGACTGGGAACTGGAGCGTCAACAGGGGCAAATGGCTGACGACCGTGGCGTGGCACTCGCCGCCCTGGCACCCTTGGATGGCCTGCTGGCCGACGCCGAGCCCATGGCGTCGCTCGGCGAATCTGCAACAGAGGTGCCGCTGGGTGAGGAATTTCAGTTCACCGTCAGCGTGTCCAATGCTTCCACTGCCCAGGAGGGCTACGCCCCCTTTGTCCAGTTGATCGTGCCCGCCACCGGCAAGGACGGCGCCGGCGCCGAGGTCGACGATGGCGTCATCATCACCTCGGCAAGCTACCTGGGGGGGCAACTCGACCTCTACCAGGTGACCTTCGACGCCAACGGCGAGGCGGTGCACCCCCTGGCAAAGGACGCCAATGGCGACCCGATCACCGTGCTGGCCTCGGCCTATGGGGCCCAGGCCGGCGACACCCTGGTGGTGGCGGCACTACCCTTTGCCAGCCTGACCAGCGACCAGCCAAGCATCGACGTTACCTTTACCGGCGAGCTGAGCGAACTGGCCGATACCTCCCAGACCAACGGCAGTCCGAACCTGGTCATCCAGGCCATGGCCGGCTTCGAGCTTGGCAACGACGCCCTGTCCAACCCGGAACAGGACCCCAGCCTGATCGGTAGTGCGGTCGCCTTCACCATCACCCCCACGGTCATCGCGGTGGAGCAGAGCCTCGACATGAGCGAGGGCGACACCACCACCGGCGAGAACTACCCCCACAGCCTGGTCACCACGGTGCGCCCGGCAGGCGCCGGGGCCACCGCCCAGACCCTGACCGACGTGGTCATCACCCAGCCGGTGCCGACCAACGTTCAGGTCACCGCCATCGATCCCGGCAACGGCACCCTGACCTCCATCACCCTGGCCAGCGGTGGCACCTACACCGACGCCTCGGAGATCCAGGACTTGATCGACGGCGACGAATTTATCACCTCCTACACGGTGACCTACGCCAACCTCACCGAGGCCCAGTCCAGCCGGGTAGACTTCTATGTGCCGGAGACCGATGCCAACGGCGACCCTGTCCTCGACCCGGTGACCGGCAATGACCAGACGATCACCTTTGGCGCGCCGACCGGCAGCGGCGTCTGGCTGCCGCTGGACGATCGCGACCGCAATCCCGACGACCCCGACGGCAAGGTCAGTTTCGAGGGGACCGGCGATGCGCTGAGCTTCGTTGCCAAGTCGATCACCCTGGAAAAGACCGCCACCCTTGCCATCGATACCGGCACCAGCGACCTGACCCCGGGTGATACCCTGGAATACCAGCTGGAGATGGCACTGTCGGACTACTTCGCCTTCGGCGAGGACACTCAGCTCGACGGTCAGTTTGTCGTCACCGATACCCTCGGCAATGGCCAGACCCTCACGGGTACCCCGACGCTGATCCTCTACAGCGGTGATGACGCCACCACCATCGATCTGGTGGTCACCACCAGCGTCAATGCCGATGGCACCACCACCCTTGTCTTCGATATCGCCCAGTCGATCGAGAACGCCCTGGATGACCAGGCCTGGCTCGCCGGCGACGCCGCCTTCGATGGGGTGATCGACGCCGGCGCCACCCGTGCGCTGATCAGCTATCGCGCGGTCATCGATGACGCCTACGCGAACGTGACCGACCACCCTGCCATCAACGAAGGCGACAGCCTGGGCAATGCCGCCGAGGTCGATGCCACCCTGCTGCTCAACCCGAACAACCTGACCGGCGAGAGCGAGACCGACGACTCCAGCACAGCGCTGACGGTGCCCACCGGCCAGGTGGACATCGCCATCGAAGGAGGCGTCAGCGAACTGGCCCCCGGCGACCAGGTGACCTTCACCCTGCGCTACGAGCTGGTCACCGGCGACCACGAAAACTTCCAGTTGATCGCCTACCTGCCGCTGCCGCTGCTCGACACCTCGGGCATCAGCTGGACAGAAGGGACTGGCCCCGGCCAGTGGTCCCTGGCAGCGGACAACAGCTGGGCGGGCGATATCACCAGCGTAGCGAGCGGTCCCGGCAACGCCATCGTCTTTACCCTGGCAGACCTGACCACGACAGAGGCCAGCACCATCGCCCTGAGCTTTACCATGACGGTGGGGGATCAGCCCTTCGCCGATGGTCGCTCGCTGGATGTGCTGGCCGAATCGCGCCAGACCACCACCCTCGACAAGACCGAACTGGTGACCCAGGACGTGGTCAAGGTGCAGTCGGTGGCCGAGCCGGTCGTCACCATCACCCATGGGGTGGTGTCCTCGACCAACGGCAGCGTCAGCGGCACCAGCGGCAGCTGGAATGCGCCCGGCACGGCGGGTGCGCCCTTCACCGGCAGCATTACCGACCCGGCGGCGGTGGACGGCGACGTCACCGACATCGACGCCGGCGACACCCTGCGCCTGGCCACCCTGCTCGAGAACACCGGCGGCGGCGGTGCCTTCGACGTGACGACCGAGATCGCGCTGCCCACGGACCTGGCCTTTGTCGGTGGCAGCCTGGGCGGTGCCAACCTGACCCTGACGCTCGGTGACGGCAGCGTGCTGATCGAGGGCACCGACTACAGCGTCAGTGGCAACACCATCACCCTGCTCGACGACAGCGGCCAGGCCACCCTGCAGGCCGGGCGGGATGGCAGCGCCAGCGACGCCGCCGGCACCAACATCATCGTCATCACCTACGACGTGACCGTGGCCGCGGCGGTCAGCGCCAGTCGCACCCTCGGCACCAAGGCAACGCTCACCAACTACGCCAGCGTCGACGGTGGCAGCGACTTTACCCCGACGGATCTCGATGACGACGCCACCCAGCAGGTGGCGGCGCCAACCATCACCACCACCTTCGCGGACGGCGGCGCCGCCACTGACGACGACTCAAGCGCCAGCCACACCGACGGCGCCGACCTGGTGGTCGGCGAGTCGATGCTCTACGACATCGTGGTGACCCTGCCGGAAGGCACTACCCAGAGCCTCGTGATCAACGACCTGATACCACCGGGCATGGCGCTGGATACCAGCTTCAATGGCTCGGGTTACGAACTGATCACCCTGGCCGCCGACAGCGACAACCTGAGCGCAGACTTCGCCGGCAGCGTCTCCGTCAGCGCGCTTACCGGCAGCAGCGGCACCCTGGGCGCTGACGGCGTCGATGCCCAGTACACCTTCAGCGCCGCCAGCGCCACCGGCGACAACGACACCGGCAACAACACCTTCGTGCTGCGGGTACGCCTGATCGCCAGCAATACCCTCGACAACCAGCAAAGTACCGAGCACGAACACAAGGCCAGCCTCACCTACCAAGACGTCGACGGTGATGAGGTCAACGGCAGCACCGCCGTGGATCGCGACGTCAGTCAGCCCGGTACGGGCCCGACCACCACCCTGGTGGAACCCACGGTCACCATCGAACAGGCGCTGACCACTCCTTCCGATCCGGGCCTTGGCGTCGATGCCGATGACCCCGTCAGCTACACCATCACCTTGTCCAATACCTCGGGAGTCGATGCCTTCGATCTGGACGTCAACGGCGACATCTCGCCCGAACTGGTGTCGCCCACCATCAGCCAAGTGACGATCAATGGCTCCGTCATTAACGTCAGCGGCGCCGACAATCCCTTCGAGATCACTGGCAACGCCACCGACGGCTATCAAGTCAGCGTCAAGAGTGGATTCGATCTCGACCTGGCGGACGGAGACGTCGTCACCCTGACCATCGAGGGGACGGTATCGGCCAATGCCCCCAACCAGGTGACACTGGACAATTCGACCAGCGTGCAGTGGACCAGCCTCGACGGCGACCCGGCAAGCCCAGTGGTCGAGCGCACCGGCGCCGACGGCGAGCCTGGCGTCAATGTCCTCAATGACTACCGGACCAGCGATACCCTGGCGATACCGGTGGCGAGCTATCTGGATATTTCACGCATCGGTGGCCTTGCCAGCACCGGCGACGCCAGCGACAGCCAGGCCGCCAGCAACGACGTGGCGGTGGGCGAGATCATCCGTTATAGGGTGGTAGCCCTGGCCCCCGACGGCGACAACCAGTCCTACAAGCTTCAGGTGACCCTGGATGCGGGCCTGTCCTTTGTCGACTTTGGCGATAACCGCGTCAACCTGGCACTGATCTCCGACGCCGGGGGGCTGTCGAGTTCGGCACTCGACATTCGGGGCATCGGTGATGACTTCAACGAGGCCGGCGACGAGACCAGCGCCCTGGCCCAGGCACTGACCCTTGGCCAGGCGGTGTCACCCACGGCAATACAGCTGCACGCTGCCGGCATCCTGACCATCACGACTGTTGGCGGCAAGCAGGTGCTCACCTTTGACTTCCGCCGGCTCGAAAACAGCGAAACCGCCGACGCCAATCGCGAAGGCATCTCCATCGACTTCAACGTGCGCGTCGACAATGTGTCGGGCAATCAGTCAGGCGACCAGCTCGCGGTGGTGGCAAGGGAACTGATTGACGCGAGCGGAGGCGGGGCCGACACGGTCCGGGGCGAGAGCGCCACCCTGATCGAACGTATCGTCGAGCCGTCCTTCACCGACATGACCAAGACGGTGGTGGCCTTCGATCCCGCCCCGGATGACACCACCGGTACCGCCAGCGTCACCGTTGCCTTTACCCAGAACGGCGGCATGCCCGCCTATGACGTCAAGCTGACCGACGCCTTTCCCTCGGGCAGCGGTTATGTCATCGACAGTGTGGTCATCGATGGCCAGAGCTACAGCCTGGGCGGCCTGCCGGCCGGAGTCACGGCCAGCGCCACCGCCTCGGGAATCGAGCTCACCTTTGCACAGCTCGAGCCGGGCAGCGAGGTCAGCGTGTCCTATCGCGTCGAGGTACCCAACAACGCGGTGGTGGCGGCCACCGCCGCCGAGGCCCGTCTTGCCTGGTCCAGCCTGCCCGACGACGGCAGCTTCGATGGTTTTGGTGGCAGCGATGTCGGCGTCGACGGCACGGACAAGGGCGAGCGTACCGATGCCGACGGCAGCGGCGGGCTCAATGACTATGTGTTGACCGCCGGGGCGAGTCTCGGACTTGTCGAAGGCACGCTGTGGAATGACACCCTTTCCGCCGACGCCAGCACCGCACCCGATGGCGATGGCCTGGCCGGCGTCAGTGTGACCCTGACCTGGGCAGGCAGCGATGATACCTTCGGTAACGCCGACGACGTCAGCTACACCACGCTCACCGACGCAAACGGCAACTACGCCTTCGGTGTGCTGCCCAAGGGCAGCTATCGGATCTCGGCTAGCGAAAGCCTCACCGACGCCACCTCTGGCGAGCTGAAGGCGCGCCTCGACTCAGATGGCGGCACCTTCGGCGACGGCAGCCTGTCGTTGATCACCGGCGCCGTCGACGGTGCCACCACCTTCGACGCCGATATCGGCTATGTCGAACTCAACGACGCCCCGGTCCACGCCTTGCCGGCCTCGCCGGCCTCCGGCAACGAAGACACCGAATTTGCCATCTCCGGCATCTCGATTGCCGATCCCGACGCCCTGACACCCGGTACCAGCGGGGCCCAGAACCTGACCACGACGTTGAGTGTGAACAACGGCACCCTGAACGCTTCCAGCGCCGGTGGCGCCAGTGTGTCAGGCAGTGGCACCAGCGAGCTGATCCTCACCGGCAGCGTCACCCAGATCAATGCTGCCCTCGCCACCCTGACCTATACCGGCAACGCCAACTTCAACGGCAACGATACCCTGACCATCGTCACCAGCGACAACGGTAACTTCGGCGACCACCCGGACACCGGCGACGGCACCCCCGGCGAGAGCGCCGACGCCCTGACCGACCGCGATACCCTGGCCATCGAAGTGATCGCGGTCAACGACGACCCCATCGCGACCAACGACAACGCCATCGCCGTGGAGGCCGGGGGACGCTTCAATCTCGGCGGTATCGATCCCAACGGCCTGGTCATCCTCAATGATACCGACGCCGACCTCAATGACGCCGACCCCGACGTGCTGACGGTGGTCCGGGCGGGCACCACTGCGGGCTCACTGCAGGCGGTCAACAGCGACCCCGCCTCACCTACCCTTATCGTCGGCACCTACGGCACCCTGGTGATCTCCTCGAGCGGCTCGGCGGAGTACCAGCTCGACAACGACAACGCTGCTGTCGAGGCTCTGAGGCTGAGCGGCAATACGCTGCCCGAGTCCTTCGTCTATGAAATCAGCGATCGCGCAGGCGTCACCTCCCAGGCCACCATCATCATCACCATCGAAGGCGCCAACGACGCCCCGGTAGGCGTCGACGACAGCGGCGTGGCCATCGAGAAAGGTGGCATCAACAACGCCACCGCCGGCCAGGACGCCAGCGGCAATGTGCTGAGCAACGACACCGACGTCGACCTCAACGGCGAGAGCAAGGCGGTGTCCGGGATCCGCGTTGGCGATGAGCCTCTCGGCGTCTTTACCGACGTAAGTGGCGCCACCGACGTGTTCGGCAGCTACGGCATCCTGACCATCACCCCCGATGGCAACTACCGCTACGTCGTCGAGGACGATACCGCGGCGGTCGAGGCCCTGGCGGCAGGCGAGACCCTGAGCGAGACCTTCAGCTACCGGATCACCGACGCCCTGGGACTCGATGACATCGCGGTGCTGACCATCACCATCGAAGGTGCCCAGGACAACCCCGTCGCCACCGACAACACCACCAGCGCCCAGGCACCGTCCACCGACGGTGCCACGCCAGCGGTGGACGGCACCGGCAATCTGATCGGCGATAACGACGGCGATGGCGTCGACGTTGACGTCGATGCGATCGACCAGGGCGCACTCGCCGTCGGCGCCATTCGCCCCGGCAGCGAGACGGCCGGCGGCGCCATGACCAGCCTCGGTGGCGTCAGCGCCAGCGTCGATGGTCAGTACGGGCGCCTCACGGTAAACGCCGACGGCAGCTACCGCTACGTGGTCGACGGCGACAACGCCGCCGTACAGGCCCTGGCGGCAGGCGCCACCCTGAGCGAGACCTTCACCTATAGGCTGATCGACACCGCCGGCAATCCGGACCTGGCCGAGCTGGTCGTCACCGTCACCGGCGCCAACGATCCGCCGAGCCCGGTGGCCGACAAGGCCATCGCGGTGGAGGCCGGGGGTACCGCCAACGCCACCCCAGGTGACGACCCCAGCGGCAATGTCCTGACCAACGACGACGACGTGGATGGACAGACACTGAGTGTCGATCAGGTCCGCTTCAACACCACCACGGTAAACGCCGGCCAGCCGCTGGCCGGACGCTACGGCACCCTGACCCTGAACGCCGACGGCAGCTTTTCCTATGTGGTCGACAACACCAATCCGACGGTGGAGGCCCTAAGAACCGCCAACGATACCCTCACCGAGGTCTTCGTCTACCGCAGCGTCGATCCCCTGGGTGCCAGCACCACGGCGCGTCTGACCGTGACCATTCAGGGACGCGACGACGCCCCGGTGGCCGCCGACAACATCGCCTTGGCGGTGGCCGACAACGACCTGGGCACCGGCCGCGATCCCAGCGGCAACGTGCTCGACAACGACAGTGATATCGACGCCGGTGACCGAATTGCCGTCAGCGCTGCCCGACCCGGCACCGAGGCCGCAGGCGGGGCCCTGTCCCCCCCCAGCGCCGGCACGATAACCCTGACAGGCCAGTACGGCACCCTGACGCTTGCCACCGACGGCAGCTACACCTACGCGGTCGACCAGACCAACGCCGAGATCCTCGGGCTTGGCCCCCTGGAGTTCCGCCGCGACATCTTCACCTACGAGGCCCGTGATCTGGCGGGACTAGTGGACCTGGCGGAACTGACGGTGTTCGTGCGCGGCCAGAACCAGGCGCCGCTGCCCGGCGCCGACGATGGCCTGGCGGTGGAGGCCGGCGGCCGGGACAACGCCACACCCGGGGCGGACGCCGTGGGCAATGTGCTCGACAACGACAGCGACGTCGATGGCGACATCAACCTCGGCGTCAACCTGCTCGGCCCCAACCTGACAGTGACCGGCGTTCGCACCGGCGATGACCCAAGTGCTGGCACCGAAGGCACCCTCGGCAACGCCCTTGTGGGCCGCTACGGCAGCCTGGTGATGGAGGCCGACGGCAGCTACCGCTACCAGGTCGATGACGACAACCCGGAGGTCCAGGCGTTGCGTCAAAGCGGTCAGACCCTGGTCGACGTCTTCACCTATGCACTGGAAGATCGCTGGGGCGGCCCCGCCAGTGCCAACCTGACGATCACCATCGATGGGCGTAACGACGCACCGACGGCCCGCGACGACAGCGGCGACGCCGTGGACATCGGCGGAGGCGCGAGCCGCCCCGACGCCACCGGCAATGTGCTGCCCAACGACACAGACGTCGACGCCGAGCGCTACGGCGAGACCCAAAGGGTCACCCTAGTGACCCAGGATGGCGTCACCGCGGCGCCCGGCGAGCGCCTGGCGGGCCGCTACGGCACCCTGATCATCGAGGCGGACGGCAGCTACCGCTACTTTATCGACCGCACCAACAGCGAGGTGCTGCGCGCCAGCGGCCTGGGTCCGCTGTTGCAGGAGGTCTTCGTCTACACCCTGACCGACCAGGCCGGCGCCAGCGACACCGCCACCCTGACCCTGACCCTGGATATCGCCGCACCCTATATTCCGATCAGGGATGGCGCCGGGCCCCATTTCCTGCGCCCGGACGATGGGCGCCAGTCGCGCGCCACCCTCGGCGATGTCGACCCGGTGGTCTACGTCACCCCGGAAGTCGAGCGCAACAGCCGTCAGGTCTTCGACTACCTGCGCCTGTCCCACGGCGCCCAGCCCTGGCTGGTCAGGCCGCTGGAGACGCAGATCCCGTCGCTGGCCAACGGCCTGGGTGAGGTGCCAGGCCAGTACGTGCTGCGCGGCGTAGCCTTGAGTCGCCTATATGCCGAGCAGGATCAATTGCTGCTGCTGGGCCGCCACGGCCGCACCGATCTGACGGCGGATGGCCTGCTGGCCGATCCCTCCGTCTACGCTCCCACCCGCGAACAATTGCTGAACAACGCCTCTGGTGCCGACAGCGAACCGACGATTCCGACGCGAAGCTCGACGCCGGGCGACGCTCAACCTGGCTCGGCCGAGGCGCCGCCCCCCGACGCGGCAGATGACGGCCGGCCTGTGCTGCCGCCGGGGGCCGAATGGATCGCCGATGGTGACCAGGACGGCTGGCGCGGGCCAGATGAGACCTCCGGCGCCTCTCCCAGGGTCGCTGCAGGCTTTCGCGCACAACTGACGGCCATGGCCGGCTCCACCGCGCCGCTGCGAGGGGAGCACGACCTGTGAGATTCGAACGACAAGGACACCGCATGCATCGACTACCGCTCACCACGCTGGCGGTCACCGCCGGCCTGACCCTGAGTGCCTGCTCCAGCCTCGAGCCCCAGCCCTTCGACGCCACCGAGATCCGTCAGCGGGCGATCAGCGACCAGGCCCAGATGTATCGCCTGCAGGAGCCGCTCAATCAGCCGGTCACCTTCTACGAGGCCGCCGCCCGGGCACTCAAGTACAACCTCGACTATCGCCTGAAGCTGATGGAAAGCGCCCTGGCCTCGAACCTGCGTGACGTCTCGCGCCATGAACTGCTGCCACGCATCGTCGCCGAGGCCGGCTACAGCGATCGCAGCAACGACTCCGGCGGCACCTCCATCGGTATCGAGGACGGCGAGGAAAGCCTGCGGCCCTCCACCTCGGAGCAGCGCTACCGTTCCACCGCGGGCCTTGGCCTGTCCTGGAGCCTGCTCGACTTCGGCCTGGCCTACTACGAGAACCAGCAGAAGGCCGATCAGATGCTGATGGCCGAGGAACGTCGGCGCAAGGTCGCCCAGAACGTGCTGCGCGACGTACGCAACGCCTACTGGCGGGCGCTGGCCGCCCAACGCCTGATTCCTCGCCTCAATGTACTGCTGGCGCGCACCGAGGTAGCGCTGGACGCCGCCCGTGAGGCCCAGCGCCAGGGGCTGCTGCCACGCCAGGAGGTACTGGCCTACCAACGCGCCCTGCTCGACTCCACCACCCTGCTGACCGCGCGCCGCCAGGATCTGGAGCTGGCCAAGACCGAACTGGCCGCGCTGATGTCGCTGCCCCCCGGTACCCGCCTGATCCTGGCCGACGAACCGGAACCGGATCTTCCCCCGGACGTCAGCGATATCGAGCGCCTGGAACAGCTGGCGCTGCAGCACCGCCCGGAGATCATGGAGGAGTGGTACCGCAAGCGGGTCAACCAGAACGATCTGGAAGCCGCCAAGCTCAGGCTGTGGCCCAACGTCACGGTCAGCGCGGGCGTCGAGTACGATTCCAACGACTACCTGTACAACAACGACTGGACCGAGACCGGCGTCAACGTGTCCCTGAACCTGTTGAAGCTGTTGTCCTATCCCGATCTAAACGAAGCCCAGGACACCCAGGGTGACGCCGACGACCTGCGCCGTACCGCGCTGTCCATGGCGGTACTGACCCAGGTTCGGGTGGGCGCCCTGCGCTACCACCTGGCCCGCGAGGAGCTCGAGTACAGTGACGAGAGCCTCGAGGTGGACGAGGACCTGCTGGCCTACGCCAAGGCCGCGGCCTCCTCTTCCATCGGCTCGGAGCTTGAGGTGATTCGCGCCGAGAGCCGCTATCTGCTGTCCCAGTACCAGCGCGAGGCGGCCTACTCCCGCGCCCAGGCCGCCTGGGGCCGGTTGTTCAACTCGGTGGGCCTGGACGTGCTGCCCGAGACCGTCGGCCAGCACGATGTACAGACCCTGGCCGGCGAGATCGAGCGGATCATGACCACCCACGAGCGCCAGGGCATCATTGCGCCTCACCCGGGCCAGCCACCGGCGCCAGCCGGCGGGCACACCCTGGAGCCGCGTCGCCCGCAGCCGGGGACAGGCGCCGATGAGGGGGGCACCGATGCCGTCTAGTCGTCTTCGCCCGCGCTCGGCCGGGATGCTCCTCGGCCTCGCACTGCCCCTGCTCGGGCTTTCGGCGCTGGCATCGGCCCAGCAGTCGGCACCTCAATCGACCCAGCAGTCGGCACATCAATCGACCCAGCAGTCGGCACATCAATCGACCCAGCAGTCGGCACAGCAATCGACCCAGCAGTCGGCACAGCAATCGACCCAGCAGTCGGCACAGCAATCGACCCAGCAAAGCCGGAGCGAGCTGACCATGCGCGCCCTGCTGGCCCCCCAGCAGGAGGCGACCCTGTCCAGCCGCATGGAAGGCACCCTGGACGAGCTGGCCGTGTCGCTGGGTGCTAGGGTGGCCGAGGGCGATGTGCTGGCCCGCTTCGACTGCCGAATCGAGCAGGCCCGGGTCAACGTGGCCAATACCGAACTCGGCGTGGCCCGGCTCAACAGCCAGGCCAAGGACCGCCTGCGCCGCCTGGACGCGGTGGGCGATCTCGAGGTGGCGCTGGCCCGGGCGGAGGTCGACAAGGCCCAGAGCGCCTTGAACCTTGCCGCCGTCCAGCGCGATCGCTGTACCTTGAAGGCGCCCTTCGCCGGGCGCATCGCCGCGGTTCACGTCAAGCCCTTTCAGACCATGGCCGCCGGTACGCCGATCGTCGATCTGGTCGGTGATGGCCCTCTCAAGGTCCGGCTCAATGCCCCCTCGGCGCACCTGGCCGAGCTCGGCGAAGGCCAGTCGCTCAGCCTTGACGTCAGCGAGACCGGCAAGCGCTACGCCGCCACGCTCAGCGCGGTGAGTGCCCGCATCGATGCGGTGGCCCAGACCGTCGAGCTCGAGGCACGCCTCGACCAGGCCCATGACGAGCTGATGCCGGGCATGACCGGGCGTGCCACCCTGGTGGCCGAATCGCCTACCACAGAGGACAGCGACGAAGGCACGCCATGAGCGCCAGCGAACACCCACGCCCGGCGTCGCTGGCGTCATTGAGCCTGGCCCTGCGAGATCGCGCGCTGGACGCCGACTCGCGCACCACCCTGGCCTTCTCCATCGCCAACGACCCCTATCCGCTGCTGCGCTTTCGTCAGGCACTGGTACTGGAGGGCCGTGCCCGGGGTGCGGTCAGGCTGCGCTGTGTCTCGGGGCTGGCCACGCCCACCGAGCGCACCCCCTTCGTCAACTGGGTGGAAAGGCTCGGCGCCTGGCTGCTCGATCAACACGACATCGATGGCCCCAGGCTGCTGCTGCGCGATCAACTTGAACTCCCCGACGACCTGTCCGAAGGCTGGGCCCAGTGGTGGCCAGAGGTGCTGTGGCTGGTGCCGCTGGGTCCCGGCGTCGCCGACGCCGACCGAAAGTCGTCCAGCGACCATGCCTGGGCGCTGTTTCTGCTCGAGCAGCCACCGCCCCAGGCGCTGCGCCAGCAGCTCGGTGGCCTGGCCGCCACCTGGCGCTACTGCTGGCTGGCCCTGGCGCCACGCCGACGCGCCTGGCAGCTACCGCGTCGTCGGCTCGGCTGGCTGTTATTGGTTGCAGTGATCGCCGCGATGTTCCTGCCGGTGCGCCAGTCGGCCCTGGCCCCGGCCGAGATCGTGTCGCTGGACAGCGCCGCCATCACCAGCCCGCTGGACGGTGTGGTGGCCGAGATGCTGGTAGAGCCCAACTCACGCGTCGAGGCCGGCACCCCCCTGTTTCGCCTGGATCGTAGCGAACTCGAAGGCCGCGCCGAGGTACTCAGGCGTCAGCTCGAGGTGGCCAGCGCCGAGCTCGACGCCGCCGGCAACCTGGCCTTCGACGACCGCTCACGGCTCGCCGACATAAGTCGCCTGAGGCGCCAGCAGGCACAGCGCCTGGCCGAACTGGAGGCACTGGAGGCCAGGCTCGAACGCACCCTGGTGACGGCTCCGACGGCGGGAGTCGCGGTCTACAGCGACCCCGACGACTGGGAAGGACGCCCCGTCGCCACCGGCGAGCGCATCCTGCGCCTGGCCGACCCCGATCAGCCGGCGGTGGAGATCCAGCTGGCCGCCGCCGACGCCATCACCCTGGCAGCGGGGGCCGAGGTCAAGGTGTTCCTCAGCGCCCGGCCGCTGGAACCGATCGGCGCGCGCCTCACCCAGACCAGCTACGAAGCCTCGACCGACGCAGATGGCGTCGCCGCCTATCGCCTGCTGGCCGAGCTTGCGCCGACCGAGGTGAAAGACAGCGCCGGACAGAGCCTCGACCAAGTGACCGATACCCAGGCCGACTCGGCAGTAAACAAGGTACGCCTGGGGCTGCACGGCACCGCCAAGGTCTACGGCGAAGAGGTCAGTCTCGGCTACTACCTGCTGCGCCGGCCGCTATCGGCCCTGCGCGCCTGGACGGGGTGGTAGCCATGGCCTCAGCGACACCCGCAAGCCATGGCCCGGGGGCTTCCCATAGCGCGGCTGCCTCACCCACGGACGTCCACGCCAGTCCCTTTACCGCGACGATGGCCCATCACACCGCCGGCGTCGATGAACGGGCGGATCGTCCGCCGCCACCGCTGCGCGAGGACCTGGTGCTGGTGGATGCAGGTCGTGATCGCCATGGCGAGCCCCAGTGGTCGATCCAGGACCCGGTGACCAATCGCTTCTACCGGATCGGCTGGCTCGAGTTCGAGTGTCTGGCGCGCTGGGGGGCGAGCCCCGCGCGGATTCGCGACGAGATCGCCGCCCAGACGCCGATGCAGCCGTCGCTCGAGCAGGTGCTCGAACTGGTCGACTTTCTCGAGCATCACCGTCTCTTGCGGGCCGGGCCCGAAGCTACCGACCGATTGGCCCGCGAGGCCGCCACAGGCGCCGCCTGGCGCAAGCTGTCCTGGTGGCTGCATCACTATCTGTTCTTTCGCCTGCCGCTGGTGCGCCCGCAGCGCTTTCTCGGCGCCGTGGTGCGCGCCCTGCCCTGGCTGTTCAGCCGTGGCATGGTCACGGCGGTGCTGTTGCTCGGACTGCTCGGGCTGGTGCTGGTGGTGCGCCGCTGGGACCACTTTACCCACGCGGTGATGGACGCCTTCTCGCTGTCGGGCATGCTCAGCTTCGCCTGTGCACTGGTGGTCGCCAAGGCCTGCCACGAGCTCGGCCATGCCCTAGTGGCGACCCGGCTGGGGGTAAAGGTGGCGCATATGGGCGTCGCCTTTATCGTGCTGTGGCCGATGCTCTACACCGACACCGGCGAGAGCTGGAAACTCAGGCGCAGTCGATCGCGGCTGGCGATCTCGTCGGCAGGCATGCTGGTGGAGCTTGGCCTGGCAGGCCTGGCGACCCTTGGCTGGGTGCTGACCGAGCCGGGCGCCGTCAACTCGGCGCTGTTGTATCTGGCCACCACCAGCTGGGTGCTGAGCCTGGCGATCAACGCAAGTCCCTTCATGCGCTTCGACGGCTACTTCGTGCTGACCGATCTGCTCGACTTCCCCAACCTGCACGAGCGCGCCGGCGCCCAGGCCCGCGTGTGGCTACGCCGGCGACTGCTGGGGCTCGACGAGGCCTGGCCGGAACCCTTCCCCCGTCATCAGCGACGTTCGCTGGTGCTGTTCGCCTTCGCCACCTGGCTGTATCGACTGGTGCTGTTCCTCGGCATCGCCCTGGCCGTCTATCATCTGTTCTTCAAGGCGCTGGGCATCGTCCTGTTCGCCGTGGAAATTGCCTGGTTCATCCTGATGCCCGTCACCCGAGAACTGCAGCACTGGTGGTCCCATCGCCGCGCCGTCCCCCGGCGCTTTCGCCTGGCCTGGCTGTTGGCCCTCGGCACCCTGCTGTTGCTGGCCTGCCTGCCCCTGCAGACCCGCGTCAGCGGGCCTGGCGTGCTCCACGCCGAGCGCGAGCTGACCCTGTACTCGCCGTTTCCCGCACGCCTGGAGACCATCGCCGCCTCCGGGCGGGTCGAGCGAGAGGCGGCCCTGGTGCGGCTGAGCGAGCCGGATATCCGACGTCGCGAGCTGGCCCAGGAAAGCGAGCTCGACCTGCTGGAGGCCGAACTCGCGGGGCTGCTCGACGCCGACGATGGGCGTAATCGCGATAGCGCTACCCTGGCGCTACACCGCGTCAGCGAAAGTGGACGCCAGGCCGCCCGGCGGGAGCAGCAGCGACTGGTCATCAACGCCCCCTTCGCCGGCGAATGGCAGCGCTTCGATCGCCAACAGACGCCTGGGCAATGGGTCGCGACCCGAGAGCCGCTGGGCGTACTGGTGGACCCCTCGACCTGGGTCATCGATGCCTACGTGCCTCAGGACGAGGTCCACCGCCTGAGTCCTGGTGCTCGGGTGCGCTTTCTGGTGGAGGGCCACACCCGACCGCTGGCCGGACACGTCACCAGCATCGGTGCCACCCGTGCCGAGCACCTGAGTCACCCCCTGCTGGCGGCACGCCACGGCGGCCCGTTGTCCACCCACGAGGACCCGGAGGAGCGCGGCAAGTTGCGTCTTGAACGCGCGCTGATCGCGATCGAAGCCCGCCTGGACAGCCCCTGGACAGGCGGCAGGCAGGCCGCTGGCCAACTGCACATCGACGCCGAGCGTCAGAGCCTGGTCGGCCAGTTCACTACCTGGGTCGCTTCGGTGGTGATCCGCGAGAGTGGCTTCTGAGAAGGCCCGGCTCCCTTTAGACTGCCTGCCCGCGAGTCCACCAGCGCTGCCACTGTGCCCCGTTGTCGCTGTGCCCCGTTGTCACTGTGCCAAGTTGTCACTGTGCCGCGTTGTCACTAAGGCGCATTGTCACTATGTTGCACATTCGCTAGCATCGTCACTGCATTCGCCAGGAGCAAGTCAGTGGCCGTCCCATCTCGCAGCAACAGCAAACGCCCCAGCGTGGCCGACTACCTGGCCGAGGCCATCTTCGGCGGACGCTATCGCCCCGGCGACTTCGTGCCCAAGGAGGTCGACCTGGCCGAACAGTTTGCGCTGAACCGTTCGGCGGTCAGGAGCGACCTGCGCCAGCTGGTGGACGTGGGCATCATCGAGCGCATTTCCGGCCACGGCTCCAAGGTGCGCGAGGTCGAGGCCTGGAACATCCTCGACCCGTCGGTCACCGACTGGATGACCCGTTACGCGGCTCCCAACCCCGAGATCCAGCGCGAGATCCTGAGCTTCCGCCTCGACGTCGAGCCCTACGTGGCGATGACCGCCGCCCGCCGCGCGACGGCCCGCGATCTGGTCGCCATCGAGGAGGCCTTCGAGGGCATGGAGAGCGCCATGAACGCCGCCGAGGGCGACGCCAAGCGCTTGCACAGCGATCACGACATCGCCTTCCATGTGGCCATCTTCAAGGCCACCCGCAATATCGTCTGGTCCCAGCTCTCGCATATCCTGCGCCCCTCGATCTACCTGCTGATCGAGACCTCCAACGAAAGCGCCAGCGACCCCGAGGACAGCCTCGAGCGTCACCGCGAGCTGATGGAGGCGATCCGCACGCGACGCCCCCAGGACGCCTTTCGCGCCGCCCAGGCGGTGCTCGCCGGTACCGCCGACGCCCTGGGCATCAAGCCCGGCGACTCGGTGCTCGGCAGCGACCTGGAGTTGCCTCCTACCGGCTGAGTCAAGGTCCTGTGGGAGCCGCCATGCTATGCTGGCGGCCTGGCGCAGCCCACGCACCCGCCAGCCCCGTCCCCCCGCCTAGCCCGTCAAAAAGGATCTTTGACATGGCCTCCGTGTATGATTTCAAGCCTCGTTTTCAAGCCCTGCTGCGTCCCTTGGTGGGCCGCCTTCACCAGCGTGGCGTCAGCGCCAATCAGGTCACCCTGCTGGCCGCCGTGCTGTCACTGCTGGTGGCGGCAGTGGTTAGCCTCAACGTGCAGACGCAGCTCTGGTTCGTACTGATCGCACTGTGGCTCCCCCTACGCATGGCGCTCAACGCCATCGACGGCATGCTCGCCCGTGAACACGGCCAGCAGACGGCCCTGGGCGGCTATCTCAACGAGCTTTGCGACGTGGTCTCGGACGCCGCCCTGTTCGTCCCCTTCGCGCTGCTGCCCGAGACAGGCCCCGGCGCCGTCCTGGTCGCCATGGTGCTGGCGATCATCGTCGAGTACGCCGGCGTCATGGGCCCCCTGGTCGGGGCGACCCGACGCTATGATGGCCCCATGGGCAAGAGCGATCGCGCCCTGATCATCGGCATACTCGCCCTGGTGGTGGTGGTGGGCCTGGCGGCAAGCTGGTTTATCGCAGCAGTTTTCTGGCTGATGGCGGCGCTGATGCTGGTCTCGCTGTACCATCGCGTCCAGCGTGGCATCGCCGAGGTCGCTACCCCAGGCGACCGGGATGAAAGACCATGACGCGCCCGCAGGAGGCCCTCGATTTCACCGCCCACGACGGCCAGCGCCTGCACTATCGCCACTGGCCGGCGACGGCAGACAACCGCAACGGCGCCATCGTGCTGTTTCATCGTGGCCACGAGCACGGCGGCCGGATGGCCCATCTGGTCGATGAACTCGACCTGCCCGGCGTCGCCTTCTTCGCCTGGGACGCGCGTGGTCACGGCGCCTCCGACGGGGTTCGTGGCGACGCTCCGGACTTTGCTACCTATGCGCGAGACGTCCAGACCTTCTTTGACCACCTCGCCGCCCATCACCGTCAAGCCGCCGCCGATACCATCGTGATCGCCCAGAGCGTCGGTGCCGTGATCATAGCAAGCTGGCTTCACGACTACGCCCCCGACATACGCGCCGCGGTACTGGCGGCGCCTGCCTTCAAGGTCAAGTTGTACATTCCCCTGGCGCTGCCCTGTTTGAGGCTCGCCACCCGACTGTCCGATAAAGTCTTCATCAAGAGCTACGTGCGTGCCTCGCTATTGACCCACGACCCAGAGCGTCAACGCAGCTACGCCACGGACCCGGCCATCAGTCGCCAGATATCGGCGCGCATCTTGATCGGTCTTGCCGATACCTCCCGGCGCATCGTCGATGACGCCGACACCATCGATACTCCCATCCAGTTGCTGCTGTCTGGTCGAGACCATGTGGTCGACCGACGACCTCAGCTCGACTTCTTTGCGCGACTGCCCCACCCGGACAAGGAGTGCCACCTGCTCGAGGGCTTTTTCCACGACACCCTCGGCGAGCGCGATCGTCATCTGGCCCTGGCTCCCATGCGCCGTTTTATCCTGCGCCAGCTTGAGGCGCCCGCTCTACCGCTCACTCGCCTTGCCGCCCACCTCCACGGACAGGGCTGCGCCAAGGTTGAAGCGCTGGGCCGCCCACTTGCAGCAGGCTCGCTGAAGGCTGGCTACTGGCGTCTGATGCGGGCAGCTCTCAGGGTCGGCGCGCGTCTTTCCAGCAGCCTCAAGGTAGGCATCGAACGCGGCTTTGACTCAGGAGCAATGCTCGATCAGGTCTATCGCCACCGCGCCGAGAGCTCGAGCCGCCTGGGCCGGCTGATCGACCGCGTGCACCTCGACGCCATTGGCTGGCGCGGTATTCGCCTTAGACGCCGCCACCTGGAAGAACTGATTTCCCTGGCTGCCGGATGCCTGCGTGACGAAGATCGCGACCTGCACCTGCTGGATGTTGCCGCCGGTCACGGTCGCTACGTTCTCTCTGCGGTGGCAGCCATGGACCCAGCGCCCGACAGCGTGCTATTGCGCGATTACAGCGAGCACAACGTCGCTGCCGGCAGGGCCATGATCCAACAGATGGGCCTTGCCGACCGCGTTCGCTTCAACGCCGGCGATGCCTTTGACCGCGCTAGCCTCGCCCGCATCTCTCCCGCCCCCACGCTGGCCGTAGTCTCGGGACTCTACGAGCTTTATTGCGACAATGATCGGGTCATGGACTCCCTGTGCGGGCTGGCCGACAGCATGGCCGAAGGCAGTCGCCTTATCGTCACCAACCAGCCCTGGCATCCACAGCTCACCTTTATCGCCAGGGCCCTGTCGTCTCACCGCCAGGGCGAGCCCTGGGTGATGCGCTGTCGCAGCCAATACGAGATGCGCCAGCTCCTTCACGCCAGCGGATTCGTGGTCGAAACCCTGCGTATCGATCCCTGGGGGATCTTCTCGGTGATGCTCGCCCGCCGGCTCCCGCAATGAGCGCAAACAGCGACAACCGCTACCACGCCTGCTTCGCCCTGCGCGTCAGGGGGGCTCTCTCGCTGTTGGTTCTTGGGCTGATATTCTTTGCCAGCTACACCGCCTGCAACCACCTCAGCGCAGCGCGCGAACCGCTGCCGAGCATGATGTTTGCGTGGGAATCGGCGATCCCGCTATTGCCCTGGACCATCGTGCCCTACTGGTCCATCGACCTGATGTACGCCCTGGCGCTGCTGTGGCTGCCGCGCGATGGAGGGGAGCTGTCGCGGCTGGTCAAGCGCCTGCTGAGCGTGCAGCTGCTTTGCGTCATCGGCTTTCTGGCCTACCCACTGCGCTGCGGCCTGGTGCGACCGGAGCTGGACGGCGTCTTTGGCTCGCTCTTCGATATCCTGATGGGCTTCGACCTGCCCTACAATCAGGCGCCGTCGTTGCATATCGCGCTGCTGGTGGTGCTCTGGCACGCCTATGCCGCGCACCTTGACCGCCGCTGGCGCTGGCTGTTACACGGCTGGTGCGGCCTGATCGGCGTCTCGGTGCTGACCACCTGGCAGCACCATTTCATCGACGTGCCGAGCGGCGCCCTGGTCGGTGCACTGAGCCTCTGGCTATGGCCCTCCCAGGCTCGCTCGCCGCTGGCTCCTCTCGCGTCACGCCGGTCACTTCCCTCGGCGAGCTACCAACTGGCCTGGCGCTACGCCCTGGCGGCGGCGGCCCTGTGCGGACTGGCCCTGGCCATCGGCGGCGCCGCGCTGTGGCTCGCCTGGCCAGCGCTGTCCCTGCTGCTGGTCGCGCTCAACTACGCCTGGCTCGGCCCGTCAGGCTTTCAAAAGGACGCCACAGGGCGGCTCTCACTGGCGGCGACGCTGCTCTACGCCCCCTACACAATGGCCGCCTGTCTCAACGCTCGTGTGTGGACCCGTCGACGCCCGCAACCCGACGTGGTAACCGACGGGGTCTACCTCGGGCGACTCCCCTGGCACACCATGCCCTCACCGACGATGGCCCTGGTCGATCTTTGCGCCGAGCTTCCAGCGCCGTCCGGGGCAAGAGACTATACGAGCCTTGGCGTCATGGACCTGACAGTGGCATCGCCGCAGACGCTGCGCCTTGCCGCCGCTACCATCGAACACTATCGCCAAGGAGGCCCTGTGCTGGTGTGCTGCGCCCTCGGAGTCTCGCGCAGCACCAGCGCCGTTGCTGCCTGGCTATTGCTGACAGGGCGCGCGCGCAACGTCGATGACGCCGTGATACAGGTGCGCAGCGCCCGCCCCATCAGCGTGCTCAAGGCCCACCATCGTCAGGCCCTCGAGACCCTCGCGCGGGACCCGCACCTCGCGCGCGTCGGCTCGCCGGCATGACAAGGCCCCGCCGAGTGACACTCGACAGGGCCTTGTCACGGGTCCCAGGACAGAGCCTTGTGTCTCTCCGGGCTTGTTGTTTAGCTGCCAGCAGGCCTTGGCATCAGGGTGAGCATCCACAGAGCCTGAGGCTCAACAGCCTGGTAGCTAGACTATGCCCCCTGATGCCCTCTA
>NZ_PYVV01000023.1:0-44183 GCF_003056325.1 Halomonas sp. BN3-1
CGTCCCTATCGGCGGCGTCACCCCGGTGGGTGGCCGGAAGCCTGGCGGCACCGTCCCTATCGGCGGCGTCACCCCGGTGGGTGGCCGGAAGCCTGGCGGCACCGTCCCTATCGGCGGCGTCACCCCGGTGGGTGGCCGGAAGCCTGGCGGCACCGTCCCTATCGGCGGCGTCACCCCGCCAGGGCGGGAAAAATCCGGAAAGATCTTGCCGATGGGAGGGGTAATGCCCGGACGCTCCGGCATCGGGATCTGCCCGGCCGGCGGCAATGTGAAGCCACCCTTCTGGTTCTGGGTATCCAGCAGACAATCCTTGTTGCCCCCCAGATCCAGAAGCTTGTGCACACCACCGTTGCCGTTGGATACCACTGGCGACAGGGTCAGGTGCAGGCCGCCGGCATTGCGCGTCCACTCATCGACGCTCTGCTTTCCCTGCGCCGCCTCCAACCCGAAGTCACCCGGCGAGGTCCCCGACAACCACACCGAGCGCGAACCATCGTTGGTGACACCGACAAAAGCCAGCCCTCCCGAGGCACCACAGTTGGCGGCGATAGCGGGTAACGGGGCCGACATCAGAAAGGCGACAAGGGTGCCCAGGGCACGACGAGTAAAGGGTGGTGCTGGCAACATGGCAAAGTATCCGGACTGACCATTCAGCATCCGCCGCGCCAGAATCTGGGCCACCTCTTCCGGCACCTGCGGATCATTACGGCACAGCCTACACCAACGTCGGAGGATCGCTACGTCTGCCTCAAGTCTCGGTAGTGCCGTTTCGCGCACCCCTCTCTCAATCATGAGGTAGATCAAGGTCATGGCAACCTGAGTCGATCATAGGCTACCCCATCGGTGATACCGGCACTGCCGCCGCCTGACGGCCCGAGGAGACCTACCCTCATAAGGATATGTCATCGACAGGGGCAGTCTGGCGAGACTGGAGACCTTCCCAAGGAGGTTTCCAATGACAACACCCGACACTCGCCTCTCGTCCCGCCCCTCGACTCCCGTCGCCGACACGGCTCCGGTTCCGGCCCCAGTCCCAACAACAGTGGATGCCGAGACCCTGTGGCGCCAGGATCGGGACCACTTCGTCCATCCCTTCACCGACTTCAGCGTCTTCCACGACAAGGGCTGCGAGCTGATCACCGATGCCGAGGGCATCCACGTTCAGGACATTCACGGCAACCGCTTTATCGACGGCATCGCCGGGCTGTGGTGCGTCAACGTTGGCCACGGTCGTGCCGAGATCGGCCAGGCCATGGCCGAACAGGCCACCCGCATGGCCTACTTCTCGACCTTCAACAATCTGTCCAACGCACCGGCTACGCGGCTGGCCGCCAAGCTCGCCGAACTGGCCCCGGCCCACCTCAACCATGTCTTCTACAGCTGCGGAGGCTCCACCGCCAACGACGCCACCATCCGCCTGGTGCACTACTACTTCAACCGCCTGGGCAAGCCGAACAAGAAGCGTATCCTGTCGCGCCGCAACGCCTACCACGGCACCACCTACCTGGCCGCGAGCCTGACCGGCATCGAGAGCAACAACTGGGAATTCGACACCCTCGATGGTCTGGTCACCCATCTAAGCGAGGCCAACCTCTATCGTCGCCCCGAAGGCATGGATGAAGCACAGTACTGTGATCATCTGGTCGCGGAACTCGAGACCACCATCGCCGAGATCGGCGCCGACAATATCGCCGCCTTCATCGCCGAGCCGATCATGGGAGCCGGCGGCGTACTGGTGGCCCCCCGGGGCTATCACGCCCGCATGCAGGAGGTGCTGCGCGCCCACGACATCCTGTATATCGCCGACGAGGTGGTCACCGGCTTCGGTCGCCTCGGCCACATCTTCGCCTCGGAAGCGGTATTCGACACCCAGCCCGACGTCATCAACCTGGCCAAGGGCCTGTCCTCGGGCTATGCCCCGCTCGGCGCGACCCTGATCTCCGACCGCCTCTACGAGGTGCTGGGCACGCCCCAGGGCAAGGGCGGAGTACTCAGCACCGGCTTCACCTACTCCGGACATCCGGTCAGTTGCGCCGCGGCGCTCAAGAATATCGAGATCCTCGAGCGAGAAGAGCTTTGCGCCAACGTCCGCGAGGTCGGCCCCTATCTGGAGCAGGCACTGGCGACGCTGTCACGACATCCCACCGTCGGCGACGTGCGCGGCAGCCACTTCATGATGTGCATCGAGAACGTGGCCGACAAGGACACCAAGGCGCTGTTCCCGGTGGACGCGCGTGTCGGCGATCGGGTGGCCTTCGAGGCCCAGCAGCGCGGACTGATCATTCGTCCGGTGGGGCATCTCAACGTGATCTCGCCACCCCTGATCTGGACCCGCGACACCGTCGACGAGGCCGTCGCCATCCTCGACGAGGCGCTTGCCGCCACCGCCGAGTCCCTGCGTCGCGACGGCTATCTCTAGCCACGAATGCCCCTGCAACACGAGGCCGCACGCTTTCTTGCCGCGCGGCCAGCGCAGGACTCGCCCCTGCGCGATAGCTTCCGTCCAATAACAACCGTCGCCACAGGCGATACAAGGAGCTTGCATGGAAACCTACGGCGTCTGGAGCCTGGTTCCCACCCTGGTGGTGCTGGTCACCGCCATCATCACTCGTCGCACCATCGAATCACTGCTTGCCGGCTGCCTGGTCGGGCTCTTGATGATCGCCCCCAGCGAGGTCGTCACCCGCGGGTCGGACATCCTGCTCACGGTCCTCGGCAATGACACCGTCACCTGGATCATCCTGGTCTGCGGCCTGTTCGGCAGCTTGATCGCCCTGCTGGTCAAGACCGGCGGCGTGCTGAGCTTCGGTGACGCCATGACTCGGCGACTGCACAGTCGTCGCCAGAGCCTGCTGACCACCTGGGTGCTGGGGCTGGTGATCTTCGTCGACGATTACCTCAACGCCCTGACCATCAGCGCCTCGATGAAGAAGATCACCGATCGCTTCGGCGTCTCCCGCGAAAAGCTGGCCTATCTGGTGGATTCCACCGCCGCCCCGGTGTGCATCCTGGTGCCCTTCTCGACCTGGGCGGTGTTCTTCGCCGGCCTGCTCGAGGACAACAACGTCGCCGACAACGGCATGTCGCTGTACATCTCGGCGATCCCGTACATGGCCTACGCCTGGGTGGCGGCGGCCCTGGTGCCCCTGGTCGCGCTGGGCTGGCTGCCTGACATCGGCCCGATGAAGACCGCCGAGGCCCGTGCCAAGGCCGGCCAGCCGGTGCCCGATGGCGGCGAGGAGCACGCGCTGCAGATCGACACCAACTACGATGGCCAGAGCCCGCATCTGCTCAACTTCCTGCTGCCCATCGCCAGCCTGATCGTCGCCACCTGGTACTTCGATATCGACATCCTGCGCGGGGTCATCGTTGCCCTGGCCGTCACCCTGGTGCTGATCGCCGTCCAGCGTCTGCTGAGCTTCAATGACACCTTCGATACCGCCCTGGAAGGCTTCAAGGCGATGATCATGCCGCTGGGCACCCTGGTCGCCGGCTTCTCGCTCAAGGAGGTCAACGACGTCCTGGGCCTCACCGAGGTGGTGATCCAGGCGGTACAGCCGCTGATGACCGCCGGCCTGCTGCCCGCCGTGGTATTCGTCACCATGGCCTTCCTGGCCTTTGCCACCGGCTCCTTCTGGGGGCTGTTCGCGGTGGCCATGCCTATCGTGCTGCCGTTGGCGATCAGCATGGACGCCAATATGCCGCTGGTGGTCGGCGCCTTGATCTCGGCCAGCGCTTTCGGCAGCCACGCCTGCTTCTACGGGGACTCCACGGTGCTGTCGGCCCAGGGTAGCGGCTGCAGCCCCATGGCCCACGCCCTGACCCAGATCCCCTACGTGTTGATCGCCGCGGCCCTGGCCACCGGCGTGTTCCTGCTGATCGGATTCTTGTGAGAGCCTACATGAACCAGACACACCATTCGTCTTCACCGACCCCGGCCCCTATCGCGTCCCCTATCGCGTCGCGTTCCGCTGGCAGCGACGCGCACAGTCCCGCCCGACTTGGCTGGTCCATGCCGGCGGAATTCGCCCCTCACGACGCCTGCTGGATGCTGTGGCCCCAGCGCCCGGATACCTGGCGCCTGGGAGCCAAGCCCGCCCAACAGGCCTTCGTCGCGGTGGCCAGCGCCATCGCCGAGAGCGAGACCGTCTACGTGGGCGTCAACGACGATCAGTACGAAAACGCCCGTTATCAGCTTCCGGAATCGATTCGCGTGGTCGAACTATCCAGCAACGACGCCTGGATGCGGGACGTGGGCCCGACCTTTCTGACCCACCCCGAACATGGCCTGGCGGTGGTGGACTGGGAATTCAACGCCTGGGGCGGACTCAAGGGCGGACTTTACTTTCCCTGGGACAAGGACCGCCGGATCCGCCCCAAGATCGCCGAAATGCTGGGCATCCCCCGCTTCGATGCCGGTATCGTGCTGGAAGGCGGCGCCATTCACGTCGACGGCGAGGGCACCCTGATCACCACCGAGGAGTGCCTGCTCAACCCCAACCGCAACCCGGGTCTGGATCGCGCCGCCATGGAGGCGCGCCTGGGTGAGCAGTTGGGCATCAGCAAGGTCATCTGGCTTCCCCGGGGCTGCTACCTCGATGAAACCGACGGCCACGTCGACAATCTCTGCTGCTTTGTGGGCCCCGCCGAAGTTGCCTTGACCTGGTGCGACGACGCCGCGGACCCGGAGTACCAGATCTGTCGCGACGCCCTGGCGGTGCTGGAAGCCAGTACCGATGCCTGCGGTCGACCGTTTACCGTGCACCGCCTGCCCCAGCCCGGCCCGCTGTTTATCGGCGAAGACGAGGCCAGCGGCATCGACCGGCTCTCGAGCTCGCACCCACGCCAGCCCGGGGACCGCATGGCGGCCTCCTACGTCAACTTCTACATCGGCAATCGAGTGGTGGTCATGCCCCTGCTGGATGAACGCCGCGACAATGAGGCTCGCGACATTCTGGCGAGGCTTTTTCCCGAGCGTCGGGTGATCGGCGTGCCCGCCCGAGAGATCCTGCTCGGCGGCGGCAACGTCCACTGCATTACCCAACAACAGCCGAGGGATCCAAGACGTACCTGACAGGCGGGAGTCGTCGCCGGTGACGACACGGCACCAGAAAATGTCTGCTGAAAGCGACACCACATCGGAAAATCAAGGGGTTGTGCTCGGCTCTCTTGGTCAATAGGCTCGATATGGCACATAACAGCATAGGAGAAACATCATGAGGAAGGGTTCCATCAAGACACTCTCCAGCCTGCTGCTGGCCACTTTCATGACCTTGGGCCTCGCCGCCTGCGGCACCGGCACCGGTGAACGCGCCGCCAGTGGCGCTGGCGTGGGTGCCGCCGTAGGTGCCGGCGCCGCCGCCGCCACCGGGGGTGACGTCGCCGAAGGCGCCGTGATCGGCGGTGGCGTAGGCGCGGCCACCGGCGCCGCCACCGATGAGGACGACGTCGACCTGGACAACTAAGGTCCTGGGCCTGGGGCGAGGCGAGGGTGCCTCGTTCCAAACCTGCTCGACGCACAAGAACACCGCCGGCTTGCCGGCGGTGTTTCTGTATCTGGCCGGTCGGGTATCTCGCCCGGGTCTGTCCGGCCGGGTATCTGACCTGTCGTGTGTCTGACCTGGTTCGGCCAAGCGAGCACAGCTCCCACAATTGGCGCCAATTGGCGACAATTGCTGCATATTTGCTTCACTTGCTCCTTTCTGTGCCGTTGTTACTGTTAGAGTCATCCCCCAGCATGAGGACGACGACATGAAACTTCTGAAGATGACCGGGCTGAGCGCCACTGCCCTGACCATGGCCCTGGCACTGTCGGCCTGCGGTACCGGTACCGGAGAACGGGCGCTGAGTGGCGCGGGGGTCGGTGCAGCGGTAGGTGCCGGCGCGGCGGCCATCACCGGCGGCGACGTGGGCAAGGGCGCGGTCATCGGCGGCGGCGTGGGTGCGGCGACCGGTGCTGCCACCGATTCCCGGGACATCGACCTCAGTCGCTAGGGCCAGGCCCGAGGCGTCCGGGCAGCTTTCGACCCCGCCCCGATCCGAGCCAGGATGCCGCCCTCAGCGGCAGACCCGACCGCCCACGCCGAGATGAAAGTGATCGGCGTGGGCGGCATTGTAGTCAGGCCCCAGCACGGTGCCGAAGACCTTGCAGGCGCGCTGCCCCACTTCCTTCAGGAAACGTCCTTCGGCTCCCTTGCCCCAGTGGCCCGACAAGCTGACGCGACGACCGTCCTCGAGTTCGAAGGCGGCCACATCCAGGGCCTCGGCACTGGCATGCTGGCTGCGACGTCCCTCGGCTCGACCATAGATGTTGCGGCAGGCGAAGCTGCCGAAGTGTTCGATCTGGGCCACGTCCACGCCAAGGTGGGCACGCGCAGCGGCGCTGAGCTCATGACGCTCGAACACCGCCCAGGCCACCGCCAGCGGGCAGCGTGTCATCACGCTCGGCTGCATGCGCGACTGGCCTCCGGCGTAGCGCACCAGATTGGAAAGCTCGCACTGGCCCCGGGTGACGTCATCCAGTGGGGTAAATCGCTGGGGCGGGTCCGCCGCCAGCACCGCACGGCAGGCCTCGGGGTCATCCGCCAGCCGCGCAAGCTTCCAGCCGAGGAAAGGACCAGGCGGCGTCTCGATCGATATCGGAGTCCAGGGCAACCAGCGATCCGGAATTGCGATCATCCCCTTGTCCAGGGCAACGCCCAACACCAGCAGCATGATCAACAGCCACTGCCCCATATAGTTCCTTCCTGTGCCCGACCCTTTCTGTGCCCAACCCTTCCTGCGCCCGACCCTTGGCCACGGTTCATCCCACGACCGGGGCGTCGAGTACGATCAAGGGTCCACCAACAAGGATAGCGCCAGAGCGACGATACCGACCGTCACGGCGGTTACCACCGCCAGGATGACGATACGGTCCAGCCAGCGATCGAAGGTGACCCAGTTGAATGTCAGCCGCCTGCGACGAGACGGAGGCCCGCGGCGGGTCGCGCCGCGGGCAGGGGGTGAAGACATGGCCGAGATCCTTCCGACGATACCCTGAGCTTACGTCCTGGCACTCTTCCTGACTACCAATGCATCGTAGATACTGCATTTTGCGCCAAGTTTCGTTTGACGGTGCTCGCCCGGGGTCACAGATCGCCGGTGCCGGTCGACGTCACCTCAGTGGTTGATGCGCCGGTTGACCACGTTGGGGGCGCGCCGCAGACGCTCCTCCTCGGCCAGATTGCCGGCCTCGAACGGATCCGCGCCCACCGGGGTCTCGCCATGCTGACGGTACAGCTGTGACAGCATGTTGCGGCGATCCGCCTGCAGTTCCTTGACCAGCACGAACATCATCCCGAACAGGATGAACGAGAACGGCAGGGCCGCCAGCACGGCGGCAGACTGCAGTCCCTTGAGCCCACCTGCAACGATCAGCGTCAGACAGATGGCGGCAATCAACAGCCCCCAGCAGATCCGCTTGTACAGCGGCGGCGCGATGGAGCCATGGTCGGTCATCTGGGCGACGATAAAGGAGGCGGAGTCTGCCGAGGTGACCAGAAAGATGAAGATCAGGATCATGGCGAGCACCGACAGCACCGTGGAAAACGGCATCAGGTCGAACATCTCGAACAGTGCCACGGTGATATTGTCCTGGGTGGCGGCGGCCAGGCCGGCATCACCGCCCAGCTCCATATGCAGGGCCGCCCCGCCGAACACCCCGATCCACAGACACGCCAGCAGCGGCGGCACCACCAGCACACCGAGTACGTATTCGCGGATGGTCCGCCCCCGCGAGACCCGAGCCACGAAGGTGCCGACAAAGGGCGACCAGGCGATCACCCACGCCCAGTAGAAGATGGTCCAGCTGGAAGCCCAGGGGTCATCGTTGTAGGGCGACATCTTGAGGCTCATGCCGATGAAGTTCTGCAGGTAGTCGCCGATGCCCAGGGTGATGGTCTCGAGGATCTTGACCGTGGGGCCGGTGAACAGCACGTACAGCATCATCGCGATGCACAGCGCCATATTGAGGTTGGACAATCGCTTGATGCCCTTGTCGAGCCCCGACCAGGTCGAGGCCATGTACGCCACGAACATCACCCCGAGGATGCCTGCCTGCCAAAGGCCGCTTTCCGGCAGTCCGAAGACCGCATTGAGGCCACCATTGACCTGCAGTACCCCGAGTCCCAGCGAGGTCGCCACCCCCATCACCGTGGCGACCACGGCGAAGATGTCGAGCCAGTCGGTGTAGGGGCGCAGCGCCGGGCGCTTGGCGGTCATCGACGACAGCACCGAGGAAACCAGCCCGGCCTGGTCCTTGCGAAACTGGAAGTAGGCGATGATCAGCCCGACCAGCGAGAATGCCGCCCACTGGTGCACCCCCCAGTTGAAGTAGCTCATCTGGATGGCGTAGCGCGCCGCTTCCACGCTTTCGGCGGGGACCGCGCCATAGGGAGGCTCGGCGAAGTGGGTCATGGGCTCGGCCATGCCGTAGAACACCAGACCGACGCCGAAGCCGGCCGCCAGCAACATGCTGATCCAGGAAAAGGTGCCGTAGGTGGGGGTGCTATCCTGGGGCCCCAGGCGCACCTTGCCGTACTTGCTCATCGCCAGCGCCACCAGAAAGATGACGAAGGCGAACACCGCCATCAGGTAGAACCAGCCAAAGTAGTGGGTCACCTGGCTCAGCGCGGTGTTGGCGGCGTCACCGAAGGCGTCGGGGAAACTGGCGCCCACGGCGACCAGGGCGATGATGATAAGGGCAGATAGACGAAAGACGCGATCCTTGCCAGACAGCGGCAGGCGCTCCTGCAGCGCTCGACCGTTCATGGACACTCCTTGCCAGACGGCGGTCATGATGTGAGGGGCGTAGCACCCTAACAAAAGTCGGACTCTCCATCACGGTAGGCGAATATTCGATTCGGCACAAAAAATTGCCAGCACCCTGGGGTACCGGCAATAGCGCCGGAAATAGTGCCGGCAATAGTGTTGTCAGATAACGACATAGCAGAAGGCCCGCCATGGGGCGGGCCTTCTGGTTTCCTGCGGTCAGGTCTGGCTCCGCCTGTCCCTTACCAGCCGGGGCCATCACAGACGGGTGATCGAGGCCCGGCCGCCGCCACGTGGTTACTGCGGTTTCGGTGTGGCCATCGCCTCGCTGGAGCCACCCTCCTCACTGTCATCCATTTTCAGCGCTTCCTCGGGGGGCTCCATGCCTTCGGTCTTGGCCTGGTCACGCGCCTCGAAGGCGTCTGCACCGACCGGCATCTCGCGGTAGTGCTGATAGAGACCGTCGAGCATCAGCTTGCGATCCTTGCGCAGCTCTCTCACCAGTACGATCACCATCATGTAGAGGATGAAGGTGAACGGCAGCGCCGACAGTACCGATGCCGACTGCAGTCCCTTGAGGCCGCCAGCGGCGATCAGCGTCAGGCAGATGGCGGCGATCAGCACACCCCACAGCACCCGCTTGTAGAGGGGAGGATTGATCGAGCCGTTGTCGGTCATCTGGGCAACGATATAGGACGCCGAGTCTGCCGAGGTCACCAGGAAGATGAAGATCAGCATCATCGCCATCACCGACAAGAGTCCCGAGAAGGGCATCAGATCGAACATCTCGAACAGCGCCACGGTGATGTTGTCCTGGGTCGCCTGGGCCAGGCCGAGGCCCTCGTTGGCCAGTTCCATATGGATGGCGGTGCCACCGAACACGCCCAGCCACAGGCAGGCCAGCAGTGGCGGCACGAACAGCACGCCGAACACGTACTCCTTGATGGTGCGCCCCTTGGAGATGCGCGCCACGAAGGTACCGACAAAGGGCGACCAGGCGATGACCCAGGCCCAGTAGAAGATGGTCCAGTTCTGGGCCCAGGGATTATCGTTGTAGGGCGACATGCGCAGGCTCATCACGAAGAAGTTCTGCAGGTAGTCGCCCAGTCCCAGGGTGATGGTCTCCAGCAGCTTGATGGTGGGGCCGGTGGCCAGCACGTAGACCATCATGGCGATACACATGATCATGTTGAGGTTGGACAGTCGCTTGATCCCCTTGTCCAGGCCCGACCAGGTGGATGCCATGTAGGCCAGGAACATGCAGAACAGGATGATGAACTGCCACAGGCCGTTCTCCGGAATGCCGAACACCGCGTGCAGACCGCCGTTGGTCTGCAGCACGCCCAGCCCCAGCGAGGTCGCCACCCCCATCACCGTGGCCACCACGGCAAAGACGTCCAGGGCGCCGTTGAACTTGCGCAGCCCCGGTCGCTTGGCGGTCAGCGGACGCAGCACCACGGACACCAGGCCCGCCTGCTCCTTGCGAAACTGGTAGTAGGCGATGATCAAGCCCACCAGGGCGAAGGCCGCCCACTGATGAATCCCCCAGTTGAAGAAGCTGTACTGAATCGCGTAGCGGGCCGACTCCGCGCTTTCCGGCGTCATGTCGGCGTAGGGTGGTGCAATATAGTGGGTCATGGGCTCGGCCATGCCGTAGAACACCAGGCCAACCCCGAAGCCGGCGGCCAGCAGCATGCTGACCCAGGAAAAGAAGCCGTATTCTGGCTTGCCGTCCTGCGGCCCCAGGCGCACCTTGCCGTACTTGCTCACGGCAAGGCCGAGCAGAAATACCACGATGCCGGTGACCGACAGCAGATAGAACCAGCCAAAATAGTGGGATACGCCTCCCAGGGCGCGACTGGCGACTTCGCCGAAACCTTCAGGGAACATGGCCCCCAGGGCCACCAGGATCAGGATGATGATCGCGGAGACGTAAAAGACCCGCTGTCCTTCATTGCGTTGCATATCGCCTTCCTTTTGTTCGACTGCTTGTTGGAAGGCCTGTGCAGCGCCGCTCCGGCGAAGACCACGCTCGGACGCTCCTTATCGAACGCTTCTGCCCGGGCATTCGCCGAGCAGCCTTTGCAGACCCGTACTTTGATAACAGTTAGGTTGTTATCTATCATCCCCGGGCAGCCCACCGATCCGGCTTGGCACTAAGCTGACACTGGACTGCCACTGGAGAGTCGAAGCACCGATGAGGCACCTCGGTGACATCATAGTGAAGTTCGCCACCAAGACAGCGGAATCCACCGCCCGCCAGTCGGCGCAGCAAAACATCCGCCAAATTCGTCGCCTCAGGTACGAATTTTCCCGGCCAAAAGCCCGGCTACAGGCCCGGCCAGAAACCTGACCAAGAACCCGGCCAGAAACTCGGCCCAAAACTCGGCCCAAAACTCGGCCCAAGAAAAGGAGAGCCCCATGGCCCGTCTCGACACTATGCCCCTTTCGGTCCTGGACCTGGCGCCGATCCGGGATGGAGGCACCGTCGCCGACAGCTTCCACGACAGCGTTGCCCTGGCCCGCCTGAGCGAATCGCTTGGCTTCACCCGCTACTGGCTGGCCGAACATCATGGGCTGGAGGGGATCGCCAGCGCGGCGACCTCGGTACTGATCGGACACCTGGCGGAGAAGACCTCACGCATCCGCGT
Source organism: Halomonas sp. BN3-1 (assembly GCF_003056325.1). NCBI lineage: Bacteria > Pseudomonadati > Pseudomonadota > Gammaproteobacteria > Oceanospirillales > Halomonadaceae > Halomonas > Halomonas sp. BN3-1. The sequence goes on from NZ_PYVV01000023.1 coordinate 11,460, forward strand.
GGGCAGCGGCGGCATCATGCTGCCGAACCATCCACCGCTGGTGATCGCCGAACAGTTCGGCACCCTGGAGACGCTCTATCCGGGCCGCATTGACCTGGGACTGGGCCGGGCTCCGGGCTCGGACGCGGCCACCATGGCGGCGATGCGCCGCGATCCACACGCTGGCGTCGAGGACTTCCCCCAGCGTCTGGCCGAACTGGAAGGCTTTCTTGGGGAGGCCCGACCGGAGCAGCGGGTCCGGGCGGTGCCCGGCCAGGGCACCCGAGTACCGATCTGGCTGTTGGGCTCGAGCCTGTACAGCGCCCAGCTGGCCGCCCACAAGGGGCTGCCCTTTGCCTTCGCCGCCCAGTTCGCCCCGGCCCAGCTCGACGAAGCGCTGGCCATCTATCGCCGCGACTTCCGCCCCTCCGAGGTGCTCGCGGCGCCCTACGCCATGGTCGGTCTGCCGGTGCTGGCCGCCGCCACGGACGAGCGCGCCGACTACCTCGCCAGCACCGCAAGACAGAAGTTTCTGGGCCTGATTCGCGGCCAGCGCGGACGCGCCCGGCCACCGGTGGCGACGCTGGACTGGACCCCCATGGAGCGCGCCCAGGTGGAAGGGTTTCTTGGCGCCGCGGTGATCGGCAGCCCGGCGACGGTGCGCGACGGTCTGGAGCGCCTGCTCGAACGCACCCAGGCCGATGAGCTGATGATCAACACCGACACCTATGCCCTGGAGGATCGCCTCGAGAGCTACCGCCTGGTCGCTGAGGTATGGCAAGGCTGAGCCCCGCCAGGCAACGTGGCGCGACGGGGCCTCAACGCGGAGGCTGAGCCTTGGGCGTACGCCATTCGGGCTCGCGCTCGAGCCAGTCGGGTGCGGCCTGCTCGAAGGCATGAGCCCAGCGCAGCAGGTCGCGATCACGGCGATGGGGAGCGATGAGCTGGACGCCCATGGCCTGGCCGTGCGGGTTGAAGCCTGCGGGCAGATTGATCACCGGGCACCCCGACAGGGAGCCGGCGATCACCACCTCCATCCAGCGATGGTAGGTGTCCATCGTTCGCCCGGCGATCTGCCCGGGCCAGGGTGTGTCGACGTCGAAGGCAAATACCTGGGCGCTGGGCAGGGCCAGCGCATCGAAGCGCTCGAACAGTCCGAGCAGACAGGCGTACCAGGCACTGCGCTCGACGTTGGCGCGGTGCACATCCAGCGCCGTTCGGCCCATGCCCTGCTCGACCTCCCAGCAGGCCTCGGGCTTGAGCTGGCAACGACGGCTATCGTCGGCCCAGACCTCTGACAGACTGCCCGCCACCGCCCACTGGCGCAGCACCAGCCAGCTTTGCCACAGCCGCTCGGGTGACATCTCCGGCACCACCGGCTCGACCCGGGCACCGAGGCGCTCGAACACCGACAGCGCCCCCTGGCAGACGTCCAGCACACCCTCTTCCATCGCCAGGTAGCCCTGCCAGTCGCCGAGCCAGCCGATACGCAGGCCCGACGCCGCGTCAGCGTCATCGAACGGATCGGCGAGACGCTCGGGATCATCGGCGAGTGACAGGGGAGCGCGGGGGTGGGCCCCGGCCTGGGTCGCCAGCAGCCTGGCAAGGTCGCCGACGCTGCGCGCCATGGGACCTTCGGTGGCCAGCTGATGGCCGAAGATATCAGGGCCTGGACCATGGGGAACGCGACCGAAGGAAGGCCTCATCCCGAACAGGTTGTGGTAGGCGGCGGGGTTTCGCAAAGACCCCATCATGTCGCTGCCATCGGCCACCGGCAGCATGCGCATGGCCAGGGCGGCAGCGGCCCCGCCGCTGGAGCCACCGGCGCACAGGGCGGGATCGAAGGCGTTGCGGGTCGCGCCGAAGACGCGGTTGTAGGTCTGGGAACCGAGGCCAAACTCCGGCGTGTTGGTCTTGCCGACAAAGATGGCGCCGGCCTCGCGCATCCGCCTGACCATGATGCCGTCCTGCTGTGGCACCTGACCCTTGAACAAGGGCGAGCCCATCGAGGTCGGCAGGTCACGCGTGGCCGAAAGGTCCTTGATCGCCTGGGGAATGCCGTGGAGCCAGCCGCGAGAGCGCCCCGCCGCCAGTTCGCGGTCGCACTCCCCGGCCTCTTCCATCAGCACCTCGTGGTCTCGGTGAGAGACGATGGCGTTGACCACCGGGTTGGCCGCGTCGATCTGCGCCAGGTAAGCGTCCATCACCTCGCGGCAACTGAGCTCCCGTGCATGGATCGCCCGAGACAGCGAAAGCGCCCCCAGGGCCAGGATTTCACGCTGGGCAGGGCTGGTGGCGCCCTCGCCCACGGACAGAGCAGAGGATGAAGCGCCGGGCGGTGAGGTGGGCGAATCAGACGGTGAAGGTGACGATGGCGGTGGAATAGGCATGGCGTCCTCGCTGCACGGCATTGAGACGAGCGGGCTGGCCCGACATGTTCCAACGCTAGCGGGCGGAGCCTCAGCTGTCATCCATGCAAACGGTCGAGGGCGACCAGCCAGCCCAGGTAGACCTCACCATAGCGCTTGACTCGGCCTGCGTCGGGCTCGGCCCGGGAACCTTCATCCAGCTGCACCAGCGTCTGACACAGCTCGTCCAGCTCGCCCTCCCTGGCACACCAGGCCGCCTGGATGGCGCCGCCAAGCGCGGCGGCATCGGTCACCCGGGGGCACACCACCTCGGTGGCGGTAATGTCCGCCACCATCTGGCGCCAGGCGGCGCTGTGGGCGCCGCCGCCGATCAGCCGAATCTGGCGTGCCTGGTCAGCCAGCGGCCCCATCAGGTCAAGGCCGTAGCGCAGACAGAAGGTGGCGCCCTCCACCACCGCGCGACACAGATGGGCGGGGCTGGTGTTGCGGCTGGTCAGGCCGAGAAAGGAGGCGCTGGCCTCGGGCAGGCTCGGTACCCGTTCGCCGTTGAAGAACGGCAAGACCGTCACGCCATCGGCGCCGACAGGCGCCTGGGCCAGGGCCTGGTTGAAGCCCGCCAGGTCGAGACCGAACAGCTCACGCACGCGATTGGTGGCCGAGGTGGTATTCATGGTGCAGACCAGCGGCAGCCAGCCCGCGTGGCTGGCGCAGAAGTTGGCGACCATGGCCGAATCGGCCAGCACCGGGTGATCGGAGTGGGCGCAGACGGTGCCCGAGGTGCCAAGGCTCATGGTTACCTTGCCCGGCACGATGTTGCCGGTGCCGATGGCGCCGAGCATATTGTCTCCGCCGCCGCTGGCGACCGCGACGCCAGGGGAAAGCCCCAGCTCCCGGGCCAGCACCGGCCGGACCTGCCCTGCCGTGTCGCGGGAATCGATCAGTCTTGGCAGCACCCGGGCCGGGTCCAGCTCAGGGGCGATCCACTGCCACACCTCAGGACTCCAGCGCCGTGAGCGACTATCGAAATAGCCGGTACCCGAGGCGTCTCCCGCCTCGCTGACACGCTCGCCGGTCAACCACAGATTGAGGTAGTCGTGGGGTAACAGCACGCCATCCACGCGATCATAGATGTCGCGATGGTGCTCGCGCAGCCAGGCCACCTTGGAGGCGGTGTAGCCGGTCTGAGGCACCAGGCCGAGCCGCGCCAGGCAGCCCTCTTCCCCGCCCAGAGCGCCGATCAGGGCCTGGTTGTGGGCATGGGTCTCGGTATCGCACCACAGCTTGGCCGGGTACAGCACCTGGTCCCTGGCATCCAGCGCCACCATGCCATGCTGCTGGCCGGAGACACCGATGCCGCGGATATCACCGGCGCTGACACCGGCCGACGCGATCGCCGCGTGGAAGGCGCCGATAAAGGCCTCGATCCACTGTGCCGGGTCCTGCTCGCGCCGTCCTCTGGCGCCCTCGATCATGCGGTGGGGTCGACTGGCCTCGCCGATGGTGGCGCCACGCGCCAGATCCACCACCACCACCTTGGTGCTCTGGGTGCCACAATCCACACCGAGATACATGAAAAGATTCCTCGTTGGCGCATCGACACGGTGCGTCGAAGCCGACGCGCTCAGCGGTGGGTCAGGACGCCAGCGCCTCCAGGGTCGCCCTGGCGCCCTTGTCCTGCAACAGCTTCAGCGCCTCGACGTAGGCCACCACGAAGCGCGGCGAGTCGGCGAGATCCCCGAACAGCTCACGGTTCTCGATAAAGGCGGTGGGGTGCTCGCGCTGGGAACCGGCGAGCTCGGTCAGCCGATCCTTCCAGCGATCGACGATCACGATGGGCTGGCCCTGCTCGTCCACGCCTTCGGCGTAGCGCGCCCAGCTTGCCACCACCGCGGCAGAACGCTTGAGTTCGCCGCCGTGTTCGAGCTGGTGACGAATGACCGGCAACAGCCACTTCGGGATTCGGTCCGAGCTTTCAGCACAAAGCCGCGATAGCGTGTCTCTCACCTCGGGATTGGCGAAGCGCTCGATCAGGGTGTGCCGGTACTGATCGAGATCGACGCCAGGGACCGGAGGCAGTGTCGGGCTGCCCTCCTCGGCCATGTAGCCAAGCAGGAAGTCGATGAACAGCGGGTCCTGACAGACCTCATGGGCGTAACGATAGCCGGCCAGATAGCCGACATAGCAAAGCGCCTGGTGGCCTGCGTTGAGCAACCTGAGCTTCATCAGCTCGTAGGGCTCGACGTCCTCGACCAGCTGCACGCCGACCTCATCAAACGCCGGTCGGTCACTGGCAAAATGATCCTCCAGCACCCATTGGGTGAAGGGTTCGCAGATCACCGGCCAGGCGTCTTCCAGTCCGAAGCGCTCGGAAAGCTCCTCGATGTCGCCCGGCGTGGTCATCGGCGTGATGCGATCGACCATTGAACTGGGGAAAGGCACTTCCGCCTCGACGTACTGCCCGAGCGCGCGATCACGAGCGTAGGCAAAGGCCGTGAACATGCGCCTCGCTACCTCGCCGTTGCCCGGGATGTTGTCGCAGGACATCACCGTGAAGGGCGGGATGCCGCGCTCGCGCCGGCGCTCGATCGCCGCGACGATCAGGCCAAAACTGGTACGCGGACGCTCGGGGTTGCACAGGTCATACACCACCTCGGCGGCATCGAGATCGAACTCGCCGGTGACCGGGTGGACGTTGTAGCCACCCTCGGTCACCGTCAACGAGACGATCCGGATGGTCGGGTCCGACAGTGTCTCTATCACCGCCTCGGGGTCGTCCGGCGCGAAGCGGTAATCGATGATCGAACCGATGACGCGGGGTTCCAGCGCGCCATCGGGATGCTTGACCACCAGGGTATAGAGGTGGTCCTGGCTGGCCAGCGCCTCCTGCATGCGCTTGTCGCCTGGCATCACGCCGATGCCGACGATACCCCAGTCATGGGCCTGCCCGGCTTCCATCAGACGATCCAGGTACATGGCCTGATGGGCCCGATGAAAACCGCCGACGCCGAAATGGGCGATGCCCGGTGTCAGCGCCCGACGATCGTAGCTGGGCACCGAGATATGCGGAGCGAGGCCAGCCAGTTCCGCGTTGCAAAGTCGTGTCATGAAGGCTCTCCGCCAGATGAACAATGAGAAAGCAGAGCCGCTTTCCAAAAATGGGATTGGCTAGTGCCAGTGGAGATCGGCGGTGATCGAGCGGGTCTTGATCAGGCGCGCGTTGAGCATGTCCTTGTCCCGGGTCTTGGCGATGGCCCCGGCCTGGTCCTGGCCCATGCCGAGCCAGCGCTCGATCAATCGCTGCTCGAGCACCGTATCGGCGACCTCGAGAAACAGGCTGAAGTCGAAGTAGTCCGCCAGCGCCGGCCAGGGCCCGTGATCCAGCAGCAGGTAGTTGCCCTCGACGATCAGCACCCGATGACCGGGCGTGATCACCCGGGCGCCCGCACGCGCCAGGTCCAGCGGTCGGTCGAATACCGGTACGGCCACGTCCCGGTCGGCTCGCTTCAGCCGCGCCAGGTCATGGCGCAGGCCATCCACATCGAAGGTTTCCGGCGCGCCCTTGATGGGCAGCAGCCCCTGCGATTCCAGCACGCCGTTGTCGAAGTGATAGCCATCCATGGGCACCACCTCGGCGACGCCGGGTTGCCGCTCGTTGAGCTGACGCGCCAGCCAGGCGGAGCGAAAGGACTTGCCGGCCCCCGGCGGGCCGGCCATAGCAACGATATAGCGCGCCCTGCCCTCGCTGCGCGTCAGCAGTTCGTCAGCGATCGCTTCCATGGTGGGGGTCATCTGTCACCTCGCTCGTGCCCGTGGCTCAACTCATCCAATTGCCGCCATCGACGTTCAGGGTCTGGGCGATGACATAGTCGCTGTCGGCGCTGGCCAGAAACACCGCAGCGCCGGCGTAATCGTCCGGTCGCCCCATGCGGCCAAAGGGCACCGCCTCGCCGACCAGTCGCTTCTTCTCGCCCAAGGGGCGTCCCTCGTAGCGGGCGAACAGGGCGTCGACCTCGTCCCACATGGGGGTATCGACCACCCCCGGGGCGATAGCGTTGACACGGATACCGTGGCGAATCAGGTCCAGCGCGCAGGACTGGGTCAGACTGATCACCGCTGCCTTGGTGGCGCAGTAGGTGCTGACCAGAGGCTCGCCACGCCGCCCGGCCTGGGAGGCCATGTTGATGACGACACCGCCACGTTTCGCCTCGACCATGGCCCTGGCCACCGCCTGCAGGGTGAAGAACAGTCCCTTGACGTTGACCGCGAACTGGCGCTCGAAGTCGGCCTCATCCACCTCGAGCACCGGCGCCATGCCAAATACCGCCGCATTATTGACCAGCACGTCGATAGCGCCAAAACGTTTCTCTACCTTTCGAACCATAGCAGTGATGGCGGCGTTGTCGCGGACATCCAGCGCAGTACCCATCGCACGCTCGCGGTCGAAACCTTCCAGCGCCTCGTCGATGGCCTCGCTGTCGAGATCGGCGATCACCACGCGCGCGCCCTCCTCGGCGTAACGCCGGGCGATGGCGAGCCCGATCCCGCGTGCACCACCGGTGATCACGGCGGTCTTGTCCTGGAGCTTGCCCGCCACCGGGCCAACAGAGCCGTCTTTCATGCGCTGGCCTGCTGACGCTGCTGCCAGTTGGACACCAGGGCGGGCAATTGCGCCATATGGGTCATCACCTGCCACACACCGAGTTGGCTCAGCCGTTCGGCGTGATCGGCGGGCAGATGGCTTGCCCCGACGAAGCCGATGACCGTCATGCCGGCGGCCAGCGCGGCGCTGGCACCGGCGATGGAGTCCTCGACCACCAGGCAGGCACCAGGGCTGACCCCCAGGGTCTCGGCGGCCAGCAGGTAGACGCCGGGATCGGGCTTGGGCTTGTCGACCTGCTCGGCACAGAAGATCGGCGCCGTGCCCAGCACCTGATCCAGACCAGTGCGCGACAACGAGGCGACGACCCGCTGACGACGACTGTTGGAGACCACCGCCTTGGCACCGGGAATCGCCGACAGCGCCTGCGCCACGCCATCGATGGCGGTGAGTTCGCGAGCGAGGCGGGCTTCGATCTCGTCGTCGAGCAGGGCCAGCGCGTCCTTGGGCAGCGCGTGGGCGCTCTGGCCGTCGAGAAGTTCGAGAATCGCCGCGGTGGTGCGGCCCAGGGCTTCATTCAGGGCCGCCTCGACGTCGAGGTCGGGTAGCCACTCGGCCAGCCGCTCGGCCAGGGTCGCCTCGGCGATCACCTCACTGTCCACCAGCACGCCATCGCAGTCGAAGATCAGGGTCGTCATGGTCGCTCCTCAGGCTTCCGCGGTACTGGCGGCACGATTGTCCTGGCGGGTCAGAGATGCCAGCGGGTGACGCTCCAGGCTTGCCAGCGCCAGACCCTGCTCACCGAACAGATGTGCCCGGCCCGGCTCGAAGCCGAAGCGGATCTCATCTCCCACCCGGTGGGTCACGTCGCCATCCACCATCAGCGTCAGCAAGTCGCCGTCCATCTCCACGTACAGCGAGGTCTGTCCGCCCAGCCGCTCGATCACGCTGACGCTGGCCTTCAGCGGTCCCTGGTCGTCGAGCATCAGATGCTCGGGACGGATGCCGAGCTCCAGCGCCTGGCCCTGGGCCACCTCGTCACCTTCCACCGGCACCTTGACGGTATCGCCGCCCGGCACACGCACCTCGACCCCCTGGGCGTCGCCGGCAACGGCTTCGACCTTCAGGAAGTTCATCTTGGGCGAGCCGATGAACCCCGCCACGAAACGATTGCGCGGATGGTGATACAGCTCCATCGGCGAGCCGACCTGTTCCACCACGCCGCCCTGGAGCACCACGATCTTGTCGGCCATGGTCATGGCTTCGATCTGGTCGTGGGTCACATAGATCATGGTCGCCTTGAGCTCTTCGTGCAGACGCGCCAGTTCGATGCGCATCTGGACCCGAAGCGCCGCGTCCAGGTTGGACAATGGCTCGTCGAACAGGAAGATGCTGGGGTTGCGCACGATGGCGCGGCCGATCGCCACACGCTGGCGCTGACCGCCGGAAAGCGCCTTGGGCTTGCGCTCGAGCAGGGGCTCCAGCTGCAGGATCTTCGCCGCGTCCAGCACTTTCTGGCGGCGTTCCTGCTGGGACACCCCCGCCAGCTTGAGGCTGAAGCCCATGTTGTCCTCCACCGTCATGTGGGGGTACAGCGCATAGCTCTGGAACACCATGGCCAGCCCCCGCTCCGCCGGCCCCAGGTCATTGACCCGCTGGCCATCGATGACGATATCGCCGTCACTGGTGCTTTCGAGTCCCGCGATCATCCGCAAAAGGGTCGACTTGCCGCAGCCGGACGGGCCGACGAAGACCACGAATTCCTGGTCCTTGACCTCCAGATCAACGCCCTTGATGACGTGGGTGTCGCCGAAGCTCTTGACCACCTGGTTGAGTGTCAGTGTTGCCATCTTGTTGTCCTCGAAGTTCTGTCAGGGGCGCCTCGGCGCCGCCTGGAATATCTGAATGCCGGTGCGTCGTTCACCGCGCCGAAGGTCAGACCACGGACCATTTGTTTCTGGGCTTGTGAAGAGCGCCAGCCGAAGTTTCTCGTCGATCAGTTCGCTCACTTCACCGCGCCGAAGGTCAGGCCACGGACCATTTGCTTTTGAGTCAACCAACCAAAAATCAGGATCGGCGCGATGGCCATGGTCGAGGCCGCCGACAGCTTGGCCCAGAACAGTCCCTCGGGGCTGGAGAAGGAAGCGATGTAGGCGGTCAACGGCGCTGCCTGAGAGGTGGTCAGGTTCAGGCTCCAGAAGGCCTCGTTCCAGCTCAGGATCACCGACAGCAATCCGGTGGAAGCGATCCCCGGCAGGGTCAGCGGCAGCAGCAGGTACCACACCTCCTGGAAGGTACTGGCACCGTCCATGCGGCCCGCTTCCAGAATCTCCCTGGGCAGGTCCTTGAAGAAGGTGTAAAGCATCCACACCACGATCGGCAGGTTCATCAAGGTGTAGACGATGGTCAGGCCGATGCGGGTATCGAGCAGGCCGAAGTCGCGGAACAGCAGATAGATCGGTACCAGCACGCCCACCGAGGGCAGCATCTTGGTGGACAGCATCCACAGCAGGGTGCCCTTGGTGCGCTTGGTCGGCAAAAAAGCCATGGCATAGGCCGAGGGCACTGCGATCAACAGCGCCAGCAGGGTCGAACCAAAGGAAACGACAACACTGTTCCAGGCGAACTTGAGATAGTCGGCCCGCTCCTGTACCTCGACATAGCTTTCCAGCGTCGGGGTGAAGATCAGGCTCGGATCGGCGATGGCCTCGGCTTCGGTCTTGAAGCCGGTGACGATCATCCAGAAGATCGGAAAGAAGATGATCAGGGCCACGCCCCAGCCCAGCAGGGTGATGCCGAACTTGCGCCTGCGCTGGGCGCGCAGGGCCGAGGCACCTCGCCCGGCGTCGGCGACCGGCGCCTTGACGCTGTCGCCGGTGGTAGTGGTGGTGGTCATGTGGTGCACCTCGTCAGCTTGTTGTTGGTCGATGGGTCGTCAGCGGCCGCAAGGCGCTACTGCTCGAGGTTCTTGGCCACCATGCGCACCAGGAAGATGGCGACGATGTTGGCCAGGATGATGGCGATGACGCCGCCGGCGGAGGCGGTGCCCACGTCGAAGTCGAGCAGCGCGCGGATGTAGATCAGGTAGGCCAGGTTGGTGGTGGCCAGCCCCGGTCCGCCCGAGGTGGTGACGAAGATTTCGGCGAAGATCGTCAGCAGGAAGATCATCTCGATCATCACCACCACACTGATGGCACGCTTCAGGTGCGGCAGGGTGATGTAGAAGAAGATCGCCACCGGGCCTGCGCCATCCATGCGCGCCGCCTCGACCTGGTCGTCGTCCAGCGACTGCATCGCGGTCAGCAGGATCAGCAGTGCAAAGGGCAGCCACTGCCAGGACACGATGATGATGATCGAGGTCAGCGGCAGGCTCGAGAACCAGTCCACCGCCGGCAGCCCCAGGCTCTCGGCGAGCCAGGCGAACACGCCGTTGGCCGGGTGCATCATCATGTTCTTCCACACCAGGGCACTGACCGTGGGCATCACGAAGAACGGCGAGATCGCCAGCACTCGGGCGACGCCACGCCCCATGAAGTCCTGCTGGAACAGCACCGCCAGCAGGGTGCCACCGACCACGGTGATGGCCAGTACCCAGCCCACCAGCAGCAGGGTGGTGCCCATCGCCGACCACAGCGCCGGGTCGGTCAGCAGGTATTCGTAGTTCTCGAAACCGGCAAAGCCGGTCATGCTCGGCATCAACAGGTTGTAGCGCTGAAACGAGAACCAGACGGTCATCGCCAGCGGCACGATCATCCACAGCAGCAGCAGAGTAACGGCCGGCGCCTGCAGCGAGAGGGTGCGAAGCCCTCCGACGGTGCGCCCGGAAGTACGGTTCTTGTTCATGGGGGATCACGCTTGGTCAGGCCTGCGGGGTAAGTCCGCAGGCGATCGGAGCCAGGGGCCGACCGTGGAGGCCGGCCCGCGAACGAGCTTCAGTCGGTGTAGCCGGCGCGCTTCATGGTGCGCTCGGTGGCCCGCTGGGCGGCGGACAACGCCTGCTCGACGCTGGTCTCGCCGGTCAGGGCCGAGGCCACCATCTGGCCGACCTGGGTGCCGATGGCCTGGAACTCGGGGATGCCGACGAACTGGACGCCCACGTAGGGGTTCGGCTCGAGGCTCGAGTCGAGCGGGTCGGCCTTGCTGATGGCGTCGACCACGAAGCTGGCGAAGGGCGCGGCCTCGATGTACTCGGCGTTGTCGTAGGTGGACTGGCGGGTGCCGGGGGGCACGCTGGTCCAGCCTTCACGCTCGCCGACCAGGGCCACGTACTCCGGCGAGGTGGCCCAGGTCACGAACTGACGAGCCGCATCCTTGGCATCCGAAGAAGCGGGGATGGCCAGCGCCCAGGCCCACAGCCAGTGAGAGCCCTTGGGGGTCTCGGCCACCGGCGCCGGGGCGAAGCCCAGTTGGTCGGCGACCTGGGACTCATCGGCATCGAACAGCTTGCCCGCCGCCGAGGTGGCGTCTACCCACATGGCACAGTTGCCGCGCGAGAACAGCGCCAGGTTTTCGTTGAAGCCATTGGAGCTGGCACCGGCCGGCCCGTAGTTGTCGAGCAGGTCGACGTAGAAGGCGACCGCCTCCTGCCAGGCCGGACTGTCGATCTGGGCGTTCCAGTCCATGTCGAACCAGCGGCCACCGAAGGTGTTGGTCAGGGTGGAGACGAAGGCCATGTTCTCGCCCCAGCCCGGCTTGCCACGCAGACAGATGCCGGCCACTTCGCCGTCGTCGTCGTGCAGGGCTTCTGCCCAGTCACGCACCTGGCTCCAGGTGGGCTGCTCGGGCATCTCGATACCGGCCTCGGCGAACAGATCCTTGCGGTAGTAGAGCATCGAGCTTTCGGCGTAGAACGGCAGCGCGTAGAGGCTGCCTTCGTGGCTCAGGCCATCGCGCACGGGTCCCAGCAGGTCATCGACCTGATAGCTCTCGGGCAGATCATCCAGCGGCTCGAGCCAGCCTCGCTCGGCCCAGATCGGGGCCTCGTAACTGCCGATGGTCATGACGTCGAACTGGCCACCCTGGGTGGCGATATCCGTGGTCATGCGCTGACGCAGCACGTTCTCTTCCAGTACCACCCAGTCGAGGGTGATGTCCGGATGCGCCTTCTCGAACGCTTCGGTCAGGCTCTGCATGATCACCATGTCGTTGTTGTTGACGGTGGCCACGGTGATGGTCTCGGCCTGGGCGGCTGACGCGCCCAGCGACAGCACCAGCGCGCTTGCCGGCACCAGCGGCCTGGACAGCGCCGCGCAAAGAGGACGGAGGGTGTAAGACGGCTTCATGGCGCACTCCTGATCGTTACCCGCTTGGCGGGGATATTGTTGTACCGCCGACGCGAATCCTCGGACTCGTCGTGGTGGTCGGGCCTTGCGTGCATCCGAGCAAGCCAACGCTGCGGATACCTCTCCCAGAAAATGATCAATCAAATCTCTTGATGATCAAATGATCGGACACAGCCACACAAAACGCAAAGCCGATAGCTTTAGACTTTAGCGGTACACGGACGCCTTTCAGCCCCTACCCCGGCAACCACTCATCGACGTAAATCAGCCAAACGTCTGGCCTTCACCGAGCTCGCACAAAACAGCAAATATTAGATATTCAGCCTCTTCATTACCTTGTTGTTTAAAGGCTTTTCATCCTCCCATCGTATTTTCCCGTTCCTGGCTTCAGCCTGGCCCCTTACCTCGAAAAGCCGTTGTAGCAGTCAGTACTTTCTTTAAAATCAATCAACTACCCCAAGCTCCTCCTTATTTTCCATATATAGAAACCTTATTCCCTATATGGAATAAAATTGACGCTCTCAGACCCGCCTCCTAGGCTTCGATCGATCGCTGATCCGGCAGTTCGATGCGTCCTTTGCGGCACTTCTGCAGATCCACCGCGCGACCTGTCATTTATTTCCCCGCCTTCTCGTCCGGTGCCCCGGGGCCCTTGCGTGAAGCGCCGGCCAGGGCCTCGCCGAGCATGCCTGCAGGCCCCACGCCACCACGCATGCCAAGCCAATCGATCCTGGATCGAGGGAGCCACAACAATGACAGACCACGCTGCTCTGCCTCCGGCCATCGCCAACAAGTCCAATCGCAAGCGCTACTTTCAGTTCAGTCTGATGCTGCTGGCGGCAGGGTCCATCTATCCCCTGCTCTACCTGCGCCAGAACTTCGAAACACCGATCCTCGAGGTCTTCAACATCACCTCGAGTGAACTCGGTAACTTCTATTCCATGCTGGGTGTCGTGTTCTTCCTGTGCTACCTGCCCAGCGGCTGGCTCGCCGACAAGTTCTCGCCCCGCCTGCTGGTGACGGTCTCCATGGCCGGCACCGGGCTGCTCGGATTACTGTTCGCGACCATCCCTTCCGGCGTCATGCTGACGATGGTCTTTCTCGGCTGGGGACTGACCTCGGGACTGACCTTCTGGTCGGCGATGCTGAAGGGGGTGAAGATGCTGGCCAAGAAAGACGAGCAGGGCCGCTTCTTCGGTATCCTCGATGGCGGGCGCGGACTGATCGAGGCGATCCTGGCGACCATTGCGATCAGCCTGTTCGCGTACTACCTCAACGACCAGCAGGACAACACCACCGAGGCGCTCAAGGTGGTGGTCTACATGTATTCGTTCACCTGTCTGGTGATCGCCGCCTTGACCTTCATCTTCTTCACTCGCCATGACGGCTCCGAGATACGCGCCAAGAAGTTCAAGACCAACGGCAATGTACTCGCCGACCTCAAGCATCTGGCGTCGATTCCGGCGCTGTGGCTGGTTGCGCTTATCATCCTGTGCGGCTACCAGCTGTTCTGGGCGACCTATTCCTTCTCGGCCTATGTCCAGGAGGGATATGGCGTCACCGCCGTCGCCGCCGGCGCCATCACCGTGGCCAAGCTGTGGATGCGCCCTATCGGCGGCATCACCGCCGGCTTTCTCGGTGACCGCTTCGGCAAGACCAATGTGCTGGCACTGCTGTTTTTAGGCGCCACCGCCTTTCTGGCCACCTTGATCCTGATGCCGACCTCGGTGGGCACGGTGGCCTTGCTGGCGGTGGTGCTGATGATCGGTGTGCTCACCTATGCGTTGCGCGGACTGTACTGGGCGATACTCGACGACTGCGATATTTCCATGGAGGTGGCGGGACTGGCCATCGGCGTAATCTCGCTGCTCGCCTACACCCCGGACATCTTCCTGCCGCAGATATACGGCTTCCTGTCGGCACGCTTCGAGGCGGTCACCGCCTACCAGCTGTACTTCGGCTACATCGCCTGCATGGGCATCGTCGGGATGCTGGCATCGCTCAAGCTCAAGGCGATCACCACGCGCAAGGAGCAGCAGTTGCAGCACCAGCAGGCGTGAAGGCATGAAGGCAAGCAGGCCAGATCCACACGAAGTGACGAAGCAGCGCATCAGACAACACCCTTGCGCCCCTGCGAGCCGCCGGGGCGCGAGGGTGCCAGGAAGGGCGCGAGGGTGTCAGGAAGGGGACCAGGCAAAGGCGCTCGACGATACAGCAGCCGTGCTGCCTAGATTTGCGAGGAAAGGCGCTCGACGATATAGCGCGCCGCCTGATCATCGGTGATCAGACTGGTCAACCAGCCGCCGCGCAGCGCGGCCAGGATGGCCGGCCCCTTGTCGCGGCCTCCGGCCACCGCCACCATTGCCTGACGCTTCAGCGTGGTCAGCGGCAGGCTGGTCACTCGCTGACTGGTGGAACAGTCGATCAACCGGCCATCGGCATCCATCGGCCAGCCCACCAGCTCTCCCACGGCGTCCAGCGCCAGCAGCTCGTCGAGTTCCGACTCGCTGATGAAATGATCCTGAAACAGCGTCGCCTGGCGATCGATCCGCCCTACCCCGACGAAGGCCGCGCTGGCCTGCTCGGCCACCTCGCCGATGGCGCGAAACAGCGGCTGTGCCGCCAGCGCCCGCTTCTCCTCGACCGAACTGGCGACCACCGGCGTCGGCAGCAGGTAGCGCTCGCCACCGGTCTTGTCCGCCGCCACCATGACCCCGTCGTAGCGGTTGGACGAGCCGTCCCTGGCCACGTTACCGACCAGCGAGACGAAGCGATGACGTGGACGGTCGATCCGGCTCAGGGCCTCCACGGTCGCACGAATCGAGCGGCCGGAGCCCAGCGACAGGGTCTGCGGCTCGCTGCGCTCGATGATGCGTGACAGACGCTCGGCGCCGGCCACCGCCAGGTAGGGGGTACTGTCCTCGGCGGTGGCAGACGCTGGCACCACGTCGCAGTAGTCCAGTTCGAAGCGTTCACGGATGGCCTGGGACAGTGCGGTGCAGTGGGCCACGGGGTGGTCGATATGGACCTTGACCAGGCCTTCCTGCCTGGCCAGCGCCAGCAGTCGCTGCACGCCCGGCCGGGAGACCCCAAGCTGTGCGGCGATCTCATCCTGCGTCTGTCCACCCACATAGGAAAGCCAGGCGGCTCGTGCGGCCTGGTCCAGCTTGACCTCGAACTTGTCCACGCATCGTCTCTCTGGCTGATCGTACAGCCTGCATCATCGCAAGCCAGGGACACCGGCACAACGCAGGCTTACTCGGCCGGCGCCTTTTCCAGCAAGCCGCCGGGCAGCGTGACGCTTACCCTCAGTCCACCGAGCGCCGCGGGATCCAGGGTCATCGTGCCGCCGTACAGTGACACCAGTTCCTCGACGATGGAAAGCCCCAGCCCACTGCCGGGGCGGCGCTCATCCAGACGCACGCCGCGCTTGAGTACCGCCTCACGCTCTTGCGCGCTCATGCCCGGACCGTCATCTTCCAGCCGCAGGCGCACGCTGTCGCCTTCGAGCCAGAGATCGAGCTCGACCCGGGTGCGCGCCCAGTCGATGGCGTTCTCCAGCAGGTTGCCGGTCAGCTCCTGCAGATCGTTGGGATCGATGCGCAGCGCCAGCCCATCCGCCACGCGGGTCTCGAGACGGATACCACGACGCCTGGCCAGCCGAGACAGGCCGTCCAGCACCGGCGCCAGCACCCTGGCCAAGCGTACCCTGGCGGCCAGGGCGGCGCTGCCGACGGCGCTGGCACGGGCCAGGTGGTGGCGCACGGCAGCATCGATACGCCCTAGCTCCTGGCGCATCCTGGCTCGCTCGGTCTCGGGAAGGCGTTCCGCCTGGGTCATCAACACGCTGACCGGCGTCTTGAGCGCGTGGGCCAGATTGCCGGCGGTGGCGCGACCGCGCTCGATCAGCCGCCGGTCATGGTCGAGCACCTCGTTCATGGTCATCGCCAGTTCCGCGAGCTCGGTCGGCAGCCGGGTATCGAGGCGCTCCCGCTGGCCGCCCTTGACCGCCGCCAGATCCGCGTGAAGCGACCTCAAGGGCGCCAGCCCCCAGCGGATCTGCAGCGCCAGGCCGGTCAGCAACAGCACGCCGAGCCCAAGCAGCGACAGCCATAGCAGCCATTCGAAGCGTGCCACTTCGGCATCGAGCTCCTGACGGCTGACCGCCAGGCTGACGTGAACGGGGTGGGGATGTCCCGACAGCCTGAGGGAACGCTCGACCAGCCTCAGCCGCTGCCCACGAGGCCCTTCGATGGTGCGCCAGACGGTGTCCGGGGAGGCGGTGATCGGCAGGCGCTGATCCCACAGCGAACGCGAGCCTCGGGAAAGGCGCTCGCCGTCGCTGATCTGCCAGTACCAACCGGAGAACACCTGATCGAAGCGCGCATCGCCGAGACTGTCGTTGACCACCAGGGCACCGCTCTGGGGGTCTCGATCCAGGGCCGCCAGCAGCACCCGGTGCATCGACGACAGGCGTTCGTCGAACGAGGCCGAGGCGGATTCGCGAAAGCTGTAGGACAGCCCACCGCCGACCAGCGGCAGGATCACCAGCACCAGCACCAGCGACGCCAGCAGCAGCCGCCGGGTCAGCGAACCGCGCGGCGGCGTCACGGCGCATCCTCTCCCGCCGGGGTCACCAGGCGATAGCCCTCGCCGCGCCGTGTCTCGATCCGCTCGCTGCCGAGCTTGCGCCGCAGGCGACTGATCTGGACGTCGATGACGTTGGAATCGGGTTCATGGTCACGGTCGTAGACGTGCTCGGCCAGCTCGGCGCGACTGACCACCCGCTCGCGGGCATGCATCAGGTAGGACAACAACCGTGACTCCTGAGCCGTCAGCGCCACCGGCCTGCCGGCCAGCGTCACGGCCCCCGTGTGGGTGTCGAAGCTGAGCGCCCCGGCGCTGAGCACCGGGTGGGCGTGGCCGTGGCTGCGGCGCACCAGGGCCCGCAGCCGAAACATGACTTCGGCGGTCTCGAAGGGTTTGGTGACGTAGTCGTCAGCCCCGGCAGAAAAGCCGGCTGCCTTGTCGGACCAGCGCTCTCGCGCGGTCAGCACCAGCACCGGCAGGTCGATGTCGTCGTCGCGCCACTGGGCCAGCCAGCGCGTGCCATCGCCATCCGGCAGTCCCAGGTCGAGCACGACTGCGTCGTAGCGCTCGGTGCGCAGCAGAAAATCCGCCTCGCCTCCGGTCGCCGCGACCTCCACCAGCAGCCCGCCTTCCTCGAGGGAGGCGGCGAGCGCTTCGCTCAGCGCCTGGTCATCCTCGACCAGCAAAATCTTCATGCCACGCCTCCTCCGGCATCATCCCTGTATTGCGGTGATCCCCGCAGGCTAGTCAGTGTTCTGCGGCGAGGGGCGCTGCATGGCATCGATGCCGACCCCTTCGATGCTCAACAGCTCACCACTGCCCGCGTCGAACTCGAACTCCACGACCTGTCCCTGGGCGCCGACCAGTTCGATCTCGTAGAGGATTCTGCCGTCGTCACGTTCGAGCTCCACTTCGAGCACCTGCCCGTCGTAGCGCTCATCGAGCCAGTCCAGCAGCGTCGGCAACGCCACCAGCCGGCCTTCACGCACCTCCTGGTGCAAGTCACGCCAGTCGTCATCCGCGCGGGCGAAACTGATTCCCAGCGACTCGCTCGCCAGTGCCGCGAGGCTGACGTCGTCACTCGGGCGCGGGGCCTGGGCCAGGCTCGCGGCCATCACGGACGTGCATAGCAAGAAAAGTGTCTTGGAGGTCATGAGGCGAAGTCTGACCCACTGCAGATGAATGAAAGATGAACGATCCCGTCAGGCTGGCGACAGGTCCCCCCTGTCAGGATGGTCCCACTCGCCGAGATCACCAAGCACACGGTGAGCTTACCTCAACAGCGAATGGAGTCCCCAGCATGAACAAGACTGTCACCCTGAGCCTGGCCGCCCTGACCTTGAGCGGCACCCTCGCCACCACCGCCATGGCCGACGATGAAGCCGTCAACCGGGAGGAGATCGACCGCCTGCTGGCCAGCACCGGGGAGTACGGCTTCACCCACTACGATGAGCTGGGTATCGACGACGGCGATCGTTTCGAGGCGGAAGGCTGGCGCGACGACGGCTGGCGCCTGGACGTCGACATGGACCTGCGTGACGGCAGCCTGCTGGGCGAACAGCGGCGCCAGAGCGAAATCCCGACCTGGAGCCTCAGCGGCGACGATGTCGGCAAGGCGCTGGACGCCGCCCAGTCGGCCGGCCTGGAACTGTTCAGCTCGCTGGATGTCGACCGTACAGGTGATATCGAGATCGAAGGCTACGACGCCCAGCACCAGGAGCTCGAGGTCCGCCTCGATCGCCATACCTTTGACGTGACCGGAGTCCAGCATGACGACTGATCATTCCTTCAGCACCGACGACTACCAGCACAACGCCGCCTGGAGGGCGGCGTCCCGCTGGCAGCAACGCGCTCGCCAGACACGCCCCACCCGCCGGATGGGTGGCTTCAAGCTGGTTCTCGCCACCCTGGTCGGCGCCGTCACCCTGGTGCTGGCCACCATGATGGCCCTGGTGCTGAGCCTGGTGGGACTGGCGCTGATGCCGCTGGTGCGTCACCGCATGAAGAAGCGCATGGAGGCCTACCGCGCCGATCATGCCGACGACATCACGCCGGGGGCGACCACCCGAGCCCCCGGCCAGGACGATGCCCGCGTGTGGGAAGGCCAGTATGAGGTCAAGTGAAGCACCCGGCGGGCGATGCAGCGACGAGTGCGTGTCACTCGCGCGGATCGCCTCCCGGCAGCCGTTCGGGACCGGGCTCGGGCACCTGATCAGACCCGCCTGCCCGGTCTTCGCGGGCAACCTGTCCGCTTGACGGGGCGTCGCTGCTGGCATCGAGTGCCCCCCTCAGGGCCACCACCTCGGCCTTGAGTTCTCGCACCTCGCGGTGCAACTCTCGCAGCATGTCTCGATTGACCCGATGCAGCCGTTCGGACTCGTCCTCCTGATCATCGATGAACAGTGAACCGACGTAGGCCGCGAAGCTACCGAACAGACCCACACCAGCCACCATCAACAGCGCCGCCACCACCCGTCCCAGCGACGTCACCGGATAGTAATCGCCGTACCCCACCGTGGTGACGGTGACGAAGGCCCACCACAGCGCCTCCTCGGCGGTATCGATGGCACTTTCCGGATTGGGGCCTTCCACCACCAGGATCACCACCGAGCCGAAGATCAACAGCAGTACCGTGGCCGAGGCCACCGAGGCGAAGATGCCCTTGGCCTTGTTGCGAAACAGCAGGTTCCAGATCAGGTGTACCGACTTGATCGCGCGCAGCATGCGGATGATCTGCACTACGCGCACCAGACGGCCAGCCATCAAGAAGCTCACCGGGATACTCGCCAGCAGATCGATCCAGCCCCAGCGCATAAAGCGCCACTTGCTTTCCGCACGGTGAAAACGGATGCAGAAGTCGGCAAAGAAGAAGCCGCAGACCACCAGGTCCAGCTTGAAAATCAGGTCATCGACCTCCGGCGGCAGGTCATTCAGCTCCTGCACCGCCATGGCACCAAGCACGTAAAAGGAGAGGATCAGAATCAGGATCTGAAATGGGGTCAAGCTCTCTTGTTTCATGGGGTTCGACATCGACCGGGAAGCAGAATCACGACCTTACGCGATGCACCGGAAGCTGCCTAGCGGCAGGACACGCCCCGAGCCCTCACCAGGTCAACGTCGACCCCATTGCACCTTTCCCTGTCGATGCCCCGATGTCGGTATTGCCCCTGACCGAGAGCCGCTTTTCCCTCGCAGGTCCCTCGCCGGCAGATACCTCTATGACGCTACTCCAGGGGTTCGTAGGGCAGCCCCACGTAGTTTTCGGCGATGGTGGTCAGGCCCGCTGTCGAGCCGGTCAGATAATCGAGCTCCGCCAATTGCATGCGCGCCTCGAAGTCTTCCTCGTCGCTGAAACGATGCAGCATCGACGTCATCCACCAGGAGAAGCGCTCGGCCTTCCAGATACGCTTGAGGCACACCTCGGAGTAGCGCGGGATCAGATCGCTGCGCCCTTCGTTAAACACCTTCACCAGCAGGCGATACAGGGTGTTGACGTCACTCGCCGCCAGGTTCAGCCCCTTGGCACCGGTGGGCGGCACGATATGGGCGGCGTCCCCCACCAGAAACAGGCGACCATACTGCATCGGCTCGACCACGAAGCTGCGCAGTGGTGCGATGCTCTTTTCGATCGAAGGTCCCGTCACCAGAGTCTCGGCCACGTCATCCGGCAGGCGCCGTTTCAGTTCGTCCCAGAAACGCTCATCGGACCAGTCCTCGACCTTCTCATCGAGGCCCACCTGCACGTAGTAGCGGCTGCGATTCTCCGACCGCATGCTGCACAGGGCGAAGCCCCGCTCGTGGCGTGCGTAGATCAGCTCATCGGTCACCGGTGGCGTATCGGACAACAGCCCCAACCAGCCAAACGGATAGACCCGCTCGAAGGTCTTCAGACGCTCCTGCGGGATCGATTGGCGTGACACGCCGTGGTATCCATCGCACCCCGCCACATAGGCACAGCGCAGACGGTACCCCTTGCCTTCATGCTGAAAGGTGAGGGAGGGCGACTCGCTCTCCAGATCATGGGGGGTGACGTCGCTGGCCTCGTAGTAGCTGATACCGCCTTCTCGCTCGCGTGCTTCCATCAGGTCCCGGGTGACTTCGGTCTGGCCGTACACCATCACCTGCTTGCCATCGGTGTGCCCCGCAAGGTCGACGCGTACCCGGCGGTTGTCGAAGGCAAGCTCAAAGCCGTCGTGGGGCAGGCCCTCGGCATCCATGCGTTGGCTGACGCCGGCTTCACGCAGCAGGTCGACCATGCCCTGCTCGAGCACCCCGGCACGAATACGTCCCAGCACATAGTCGCCGCTCTTGCGTTCGACGATCACATTGTCGATCCCGGCCCGGCTGAGCAGTTGCCCCAGCAGCAGTCCGGAGGGCCCGGCCCCGATGATGGCGACCTGGGTCGTGAGTTCACTATCGATACGCTCGGGGGAAGATGTTGTCGTCATGGTGGCTACCTCGTCAGCGGAACGTTATGGTTATGCCTTGTATTTTTCGCTGAAACACCACCCCAGATAAGGCATATTCCTCGCCACAAACTGGACTTTTCGCGGAATCTACCCTGACATTTGTCGTAGTCACGCTCAATCACCCCCCCGGCAACCGCCAGGAGCGCAGACCATGAACCCCGAGACCCCGTCCACCACGATATCGTCAGCGGTTCCCACCTTTACCCTTTACGGGGAAACCGGTAGCTGGCCGACCCCCGACCTGCTGCACTGCGAGTCCATCGCCGAACGCAGTCGGCTTCACGATTGGCGCATCCATCCTCACCGCCACGTCGACCTGACTCACCTGCTGCTGCTGTACGCGGGCGAGGTCGAACTGCAACTGGAAGACAGCCGACAACGGCGGGCCGCCCCGCTGCTGATCCTGGTGCCTGCGCTCACCATTCACGGGTTTGCCTTCGCTCCGAACATCCAGGGCCACATCCTGACCCTGGCGGCACCGCTGGTCAGCCACCTCGAGCAGGTACTGCCGGACGCCAGCAGGGTCTGGCGCAGCGCGGGAGTCACTGCACTAGCCGACGCCAGACACCGACTGCAGGCATTGGTGGAACATATCGACGGGGAATACCGACGGCCGGCGCGGGACCGCGACGTGCTGCTCGACGCCTTGATCCAGGCGCTGACGGTGGAAGCGGCTCGCCTGGCGACGCATCCGGCCACCCGGGCCAGGTCTGCCGTGAGCACCGATCCCGGCCACGGCCACCTGGCCCGCTACCAGACACTGATCGAGCGGCGCTTTCGCCAGCAGCCGAGCATCGAGGAAATGGCGCGCGAGCTGGACATCAGCGCGGCCCACCTCAACGCCCTGTGCCGGCGCCTGGCGGACCAAAGCGCCCTGGCGGTGCTGCACCAGCGTCTACTGCTCGAAGCCAAGCGCGAGTTGACCTATACCAACCTGACCATCGCCCAGATCGCCGATGGCCTGGGATTTTCCGAGCCCGCCTATTTCACCCGCTTCTTCAAGCGGCTCAGCGGAGTGGCTCCCCGCGACTTCCGCCGCCGCCAGTTCCATCGTCAAGGCGACGGATCGCCAAGCTCGCCCTAGGCGCTGTCCGAAAAGTCGACGAGCGAAGGTTAGACAAGGCAAAAATCGGTGAGAAAGCGCAGTTTACGGGGTGTAAATGAGTATTTTGACCGGGCTGGCGTACCAGACGATTTTTAACGCCGTATTACCGAGCGCAGGCACTTTTCAGACAAGCCCTAGACCAGATCCCGGGGGAAGACCTCATCCCAGCTTCGCGAGAAGATTCGAGTATCGCCCTGCCAGGCGTCCAGGGTGGCACGCACCCGAAAGCTGTCGGCGTCGCTGGTCAGCCGAGTGCGGGTCAGGGTGTGGATCTCCCAGTCCCCCCGGCGGAAGGTACGTTGCCACTCGGTCCAGCCGGTAACACTGTCGTAGTTGCCGTAGGAATAGCTGTAGCGCTCGGTCACCGAGCCGGAGATGTCCAGCGCGATATCGTCCAGCCGGTAGCTGCCCTCGTCGTGGAACACCTCCAGTGTGGTCTGGTCATTGGCCAGATCTCGGATCACCTTCCAGCTTTCCTGGGAAGGCTGCAGCAGCGTCTTGGCCAGCGGTGGCGCCCCTTCCGGCTCCTCGAAGGGGCGCAGAGCCGCTTCTTCCGCCGGCCTGGGGACCCTGGTCGGCAGCACCAGGCGACAGGCACCAGGCCACAGTGTCAGGCGTACCGGCCTTGGCGCAGGCCATACCAGCGGCCAGTAGCTGGTCGAGATCGCCAGCCGGATGGCGTGCCCCGCCGGAAACTGCTGGGCAATATGCTTGAGACACACCGTCACGCGGTAGCGGCGCCCCGGCACCAGAGGCTCCGGGTGTTCGTCGCTGTCACGATGGGTCAGGTTGAGCACCCCATAGGACACCCGTGTCGCCTTGTCGTCTTCGGCGATATCGACAAGACGCAGCGCCACCATCGCCACCGGCTGGTCGGCGGACAGTTCCAGCTGCACCGATGGGGCACCACAGATTTCCAGATCCTGCTCGAGCCGGGGCGTCTGGAAAATCAGGGCGCCGCCGTCCTCGTCACGCTGGTCGTGAGGCAGATCCGGCGGTGCGTTGTAGGAACACCACTTGCCGGCATACAGGCCCACCGACAGCGGCGAGCGGATATCCAGGCTCTCGTCGTCATCGCCGTCCTTCGCGTCGGTGCCGTCCTCGCCACGCAGGTCATGTCCGCTGGTCAGCCGCCAGCTCCGGGACATGATGTGGGGAGAGGGCCAGCTCGGCTCGGCGACCCAGCGACCGGGACGAGCGCTGTAGCGCGCCGATGGCGGCATCGATTGCTGCATCCAGACCCTCAGCATCGGTTCGTCCATGATCCCGGTATCCTGGTCCTTCAGCCAGTGGTCCCACCACCGTAGCCCTTCCTGCAGGAAGCCGATGGCCGGCCCCGGTACCCCGAGGTGGGGGTACTTGTGAGCCCAGGGGCCCACCAGCCCCTTGCGTGGCGAGGTCAAACCGGCCAGCAGCCGGAAGACGGCGTTGCAGTAACCATCCGCCCAGCCGCTGATGGCGTACACCGGCACCTGGATACGGCTGTAGTCCTCGCACACCGAGCCATGTTTCCAGTAGTCGTCACGTCGCTGGTGCTGAAGCCAGCGCGAAAGCCAGAGGCCGCTGCCGTCCAGGCGATCGAGCCACATCCTGAACCAGTCGCCACCCACCAGCGCCGGGTCGGGCGGGATGGCATTGCCATCGAACATGGTCGACGCCCAGGAAAGATTGTCGGCCAGCAGGCAGCCACCCATATGGTGGATATCATCGGCGTAGCGGTCATCGGTAAAACAGATGGTGATGACCGCCTTGAGCTGCGGTGGGCGCATGGCGGCGATCTGCAGGCCGTTGAAGCCCCCCCAGGAAATACCGACCATGCCGACACTTCCCGTACACCAGGGCTGGCGTTCCAGCCACTCGAGTACCGCCACCCCGTCGTCCAGTTCCTGCTGCAGGTACTCGTCGGTCAGTACGCCATCGGATTCGCCGGTGCCTCGGATATCGACGCGAACCCCGGCATAGCCATGCCCGGCCCAGTAAGGATGCACCTGAGCGTCTCGCTCCGCGGTCAGGTCACGCTTGCGATAAGGCAGGTACTCGAGGATCGCCGGCACCGGATCATCGTCGGCGTCGACCGGCCGCCAGATACGGGCAGCCAGACGCGTGCCGTCGGCCAGTGGAATCCAGGTTTCCTGCTCCATCACCTTGCGCGGAAAATCGCTGACCACCCGCATCGTCGCTCCTTGCACTGGCTTCAAGCTCACCCTGTCGAGATCGCCCTGTCCATACCGCGCTGCCGAGATCGCCCTACCCCTGCAACCTGGCCACTCCTGCGCTCTCGGTGACGCTCGGTACAGCGGCGGCGCGCCGACTCAACTATCGATATCGCCGAATGCGAAGGTCAGTCGGGCCGCCAGTTGCTGATAGCGACGAAGCAGCGTCTGATAGTCGTCGCCCCCCATCCAAATATAGGCCAATGCAAAGCTGTAGCTATCCTGTTCTGGCAGGCTCGACAGACGCTGCCCCTCCTCCACCTGCAGACTGATCACCGTGCCGGGGTAGTCCTGTTCGAGTTGTGCGAGGGTCTGCGCCGACGGAACCCGTTCGACGGTGGCGTCATGGAAGAACACGCGGTAGAAGAACTTGGCCGCGACCGCGTAGGCGCCCTCCCGGTGGGGCAGTCTCGGACGCTGCCCCAGCGCCAGGTCCACCGTCACCTGCTGATGGCTGATCCCGTCGACCTTCTCGAACAGGTCGCAATGTGACTGGGAAATGCGTGTGTTGATCTCGAGCAGCCAGATGCGATCCTGGAGTTCGTCCCAGAAAAACTCGACGTTGAACGCGGATTGATCGAAGCCGGTGCGGGTCATGACCAGGCGGGTGGCGTCGATCATCTGCTGCTGAACCCTTTGTGGCAGGGCCGAGGGGTACAGATAGTGGAAGAAGCTCAACACCCCTGGGTAGCGAATCGAGTCGACCACACCATAGACCACGACCTCGCCATCGTGGACGTAGCCTTCCAGCGTGCATTGCCAGCCGCCGATGATTTCCTCGGCCATGCAGTAATGGCCATCGATCGCCGCGATCTCCGGAGGCAGGTTGGCCTGATCCAGCACGCTGTTGAACGGCTCGGCGATGGAACCGATCTCCGCCTTCAGACGGTCAATGGCAAGCGCAAAGTCTTCCGGCGTCTCGATGCGAAAACCGAGCCGTGAGCCCGACGACTTGATCGGCTTGACGAAGAAGGGAAAGGACAGCCCCGCCGCACCGATCTGACCCAACGCCGCATCGTCGAAGGGGTCGAAGGCGGTGAACCCGGGGATGTACTGCGGCACCACCTCGCGCTGAACGCAACGGCTCCAGTACTTGTGCTCACATTTCAGCAAGCTTTCCAGCGACGTCGATCGGGTACCGAATCGCTTGCACAGGATCGGCAGCATGGTGGATACCGGAAAATCCATATAGCCGATGATCGCGTCTATCGGCCTGCCGAATCGGTCCAGGGTCTGGCCGGCTTCCTCGAGCATCGCGGGAATATCGAATTCCTCGGTGTCATAGACCGCCTCCGGCGCAATAATTCGGTGAAAGCGCCATTCTTCGGCACCCTTCAAGCGCAGCAGACGCTCATGATTGTCATCGTTCAGCCCCACCACAAAAATATTGCGCGCACTCACGTCAAGCCCTCGCGTCATTACGATGGTGTCACGCTGCAAGCTTAGTGAAACGCGCCTCCCACAAAGGCTCATATTGGACTAGAGCGCCATATCAGAAACCTCATCCAACCGACATTAAATGCATCAAAAAAGCCCGCCGTATGGCGGGCTTGGGGTGAGCTGAGCGTAATACTGGCCGCCGCTTGGATGCCGACTACAGCAAAAAGAGGGTGCTCAAGGTCGGGAACAACAGCAACAGAGCCAGGCGCACAAAGTCAGACACGATAAAGGGAGAGACGCCTCGGAAGATCTCTCCCAGTCCCACATGGGGCGCCATGGCCTTGATCACGAAGACGTTCATCCCCACCGGGGGCGTGATCAGCCCCAACTCGACCGTCAGCACCGTGACGATGCCAAACCACACCGGGTCGATACCCAGGCTCTGAATGATCGGGAACACCACCGGCACCGTGATCACCAGCATGGCGATCGAGTCCATGAACATGCCGAGCAGGAAGTACATGGCCAGGATGCACAGCACGACAACGAAGGGCGTCAGCTCCATGGCAAACAGACTGTCGCTGATGGAGAACGAGATGCGTGAGAGCGAAATGAAGTAGCCCAGCGCCTCGGCACCGACCAGCATGAAGAACACCACCGCCGACAGCGCCAGGGTCTCCTGGACCGCAGACCACAGCTCCTGTGCACGCAGCCCCTTGACCAGGGCGTAGATCAGGGTGGCAAAGGCACCGACGCTGGCCCCCTCGGTGGGAGTGAAGATGCCCAGGTAGATGCCCAGGATCATGACCAGGAAGACCGCGAAGAAGGGCACCAGCCCGCCGAGCGAGGCAAGCTTCTCGCCCCAGCCCGTCGCTTCCCCTGCCACCGCCAGATCCGGCTTTACCCGCATGACCACGCTGACGGTCAGGGCGTACAGCACCAGCCCCAGGAGCCCGGGCACCAGACCCGCCATGAACATGTCACCCACCGACTGCTCGGTCAGGATGGCATAGATCAGCAGGGCGATACTGGGCGGAATCATGATGCCGAGGGTGCCGCCCGCGGCCAGCGCCCCGGTGGCCAGGCCACGATGGTAGCCATATCGCTCCATCTCCGGCAGGGCCACCCGGGTCATGGTGCTGGCGGTGGCCAGAGAAGATCCGGAAATCGCCGAAAAGACGCCACAGGAGCCGACGGCGGCGATCGCCAGGCCGCCCTTCCAGCCACCGCAGATCACCCGAGCCGACTGGAAAAGCTTGCCGGCCATGCCAGAATGCGCCGCCAGCACGCCCATCAGGATGAACATCGGAATCGCGCTGAAGCTGTAGTTGGACAACACCTCCACCGGCACCGACTTCAACATCGATACCGCCGCGCCTAGATCGATGATCGTGGCAAAACCACCGACACCGACCAGCAGCATCGCCAGAGCTACTGGCACCCGCAGGATCATCAACACCAGCAACAGCAGCAGCCCGAACCCGCCGATCGTCTCAGTCGCCATGGGACACCTCCGCACTCTGGCCGAACAGCGCCCCCAGGAGCGCGTGCAGCAGGCTGCGCAACGCCAGCAGAGCACTGAGCACTGCAGCGACAAGATAGATCGGCCCGAGCGAGATCCTCAGGTCCTGGGTGACCTCGCCGTACTCGACAGCGGCGTGGGCCGCACCCACCAGGCCCGTCGCCAGCACCCCGCCAAGCACCGCAAAGCCCAGCAAATAGACGCCATGCAGGCGCGCTGCGATGGACGCAGGAAGACGGTGGGAAAAGGCCTCGACCACCACCTGGCTCTTCTCCACGCTGGCCGACATGGCCGCCAGCAAGGCAAACAGCATCAGGTAGCTGATCAGTTCGACGCTACCGAAGACCTGAAAGGAGATGGCGCCATCGGTCAGACGCTGCAGGTAGCGTGTCACCACGTCGGCGATGGTCACCGCCAGCATCAGTATCAGACAGCCGCCCGCCACCCAGCGACAGACCAGGGCCAGCCAACGGCTGGCCCCTTCCAGAAAGGGTTGCATGGCGTCACTCCGTCCCGGCGCAGCTTTCACGTGCCGCCAGCGCCGCCTGATAGACGTCATGCGCCTGGCTCAAGCCGCGCTCCTCGAGTCCGCTCAGGTAATCCTCGATGCCCTGCTTGAGCGGCGGTGCCCAGTCGGCGTTGTCGAGGGGCGCATCGACCACCCGAATGGTGTGACCGGCATCCACCGCTTCCTGGCGCCCCACCTCGTCGATGGCGTGGAACACCTCCCCCGCATTGAGTGCCCACTGCATGCCGGAGTTGGCATCGATGACCGCCTGCTGCTCCGGCGTCAGCCGATCGTAGGCACGCTGGCTCATGGTCGCCACAAAGATCAGCGAATAGAACGGCACTTGGGTGTGGTATTCGACCAGTTCGTTGATACGAAATCCCTTCATGCCTTCCCAGGGAAAGCTCAAGCCATCGAGCACGCCCCGCTGCATGGAGGTATAGATATCCGGGGCGGGCATGCCTACCGGGCTTGCCCCCATGTTTTCGAGGATATCGCCTGCCACCGCGGTCGGGCGACGGATTCGCAGCCCTTCCAGATCAGCCGGTACCTGGACGTCGGTATCCACGGTATGGATGTAACCGGGACCGGTGGTGAACATGAACAACACGCGAGTGTCGTCGTACTCTCCTCCCAGGCCGCCATCGTCGTGCAGGGTCTGCAGAATGCATGAACCCTGTATCGCAGAATCGGCCACCCCGGGGAGCTCGACGATCTGCGACAGCGGGAAGCGCCCGGCGGTATAGCCCTGAGCGGTGGCACCGATATCGGCGATGCCGTTTACGGTCGCCTCATAGATGTCGTCAGCCTTGGCCAGGGTACCGGAGGGAAAGACCTGAACACGCAGATCACCGCCGGAGTCTTCCTCCACCGCCTTGGCCCACTGCTCGAAGATCTCGGTATTGATACCAGAGGCACCAGGCCAGAAGTGGGCCATGCGCAGCGTGGTCGCCGCTTGAACCGAGGCACAGGAAAGGGCCGTCAGGGATGCGGCCATCAGGCACGCGAGGGGGGTCTTCATGGGGATCCTCCGGACTTTATCGTTATCGGCGACGCGCGCTCATTATTGGTCTCTCGCTCGACACCGTTTCCGGCAACTCGACCAGCGGCGCTCGTTCGCATAGTGAACTTCTGTTCGTTTTTTCAGTTCAAAAGATAAACTACCTGGCCACACAACGAAAAGCGACTTTGGTCTAGCGGAAGGCCTCCACCGACGGGAACCAGGCTCTCTTCACCAGAGTGGTGCCAAGGATGCGACTTCTCTAGAATTGTGCTTAAACGATAAAGATGCTCTTTCGAGCCACCACTCCCTTCTCGCCTCGCCGTTCAAGGATGAACCTGATGACCTCTCGCCCGGCCGCCGCCCTGCTGCTGCTCCCGCTGGCAACGCCTGTCACCGCACAGACTGCCGCAACCGACGACCGCGCCGTCGAGTTGCAGCACCCCGTGTTGACGGTGTCGGCGCCGCGCCTGGAGCGCGAGCTACTCACCACCCCGATGGCTGTCTCGGTGGTCGATGAAGACGACATCCATCAAGGTCAGCAGCGGGTCCGTCTCGATGAATCCCTGGTTCGAGTGCCCGGGGTCTTCATCCAGAATCGCGACAACTTCGCCCAGGGTGCTCGTGTCTCCATCAGGGGCTTTGGTGCCCGCGCTCCCTTCGGCGTGCGCGGCATCACCATATTGGTGGACGGTATTCCCTACACCCTCCCCGATGGCCAGGCCCAGCTCGATGCCATCGACCTGGACAACGCAGAACAGATCGAGGTCATCAGGGGACCGGCGTCGGTTCAGTACGGCAATGCCGCCGGTGGCGTCATTTCGGTCACGACGGCGGACGGGCGTGACGAAGGTGACGACTCGACGACGATACGTGCCGGTATCGGTAGCGACGGCTACAACAAGCAATCCCTTTCCACCGGCGGCGAGCACGACGGCTGGGCCTACCACCTGGGTGCCTCGCGACTGGAACTAGCCGGCTATCGGGATCACAGCCGCACCGAGAAGCGCTTGCTGAACGCCAGCCTGTCACGGGATATGGGCGATCAACGCCGTCTCACCGCCATCATCAACCTGCTCGACAACCCCCGTTCCGAAGATCCTGGTGGCCTGACCCAGGACCAGGTCGATGAAGATCGCCGACAGGCGGGCCGCTTCACCGAGGACTACGACACCGGCCAGGAGGTGGACCAGCAGGTCGTGGGATTACAGTACGAGGATCTTGGCTTCGGCCCCGGGGAGCTCTACCTCAAGGGATTTACCACCTGGCGAGACTTCGAACAGCAATTGCCCTATCCGGGCGACAGCTTGATCGACTACCGACGTCACCACTTCGGTGGCAGCGCCGAATATCACCAACGCTT
Organism: Halomonas sp. BN3-1; assembly: GCF_003056325.1. Classification (NCBI taxonomy): domain Bacteria; kingdom Pseudomonadati; phylum Pseudomonadota; class Gammaproteobacteria; order Oceanospirillales; family Halomonadaceae; genus Halomonas; species Halomonas sp. BN3-1. Next base: position 41,837 of record NZ_PYVV01000023.1, read on the forward strand.
CAACCTAGCCGGCATGACGCTGGACAGCATGGTGGGTATCGACGGCGCTCGCCAGGAAGACGACCGCCATCGCCGCGATGTAGCCTTCGATGGCAGCGTGACGGGAGAAGTGGCCGACGAGACCCAGACGGCGACCAGCCTGGGTATCTTCGCCCAGGGCGACCTTGCCCTGAATGAGCACTGGACACTGTCGGCCGGCGGACGCTTCGATCGCATCGACATGGAAATCGATGACGACTACGACAACGATGGCGACCAGAGCGGTGAACGCACCTTCCACGAAACCAATGGAAGCCTGGGAATCAGCTACCGCTTCCATCCCTTGCACCAGGTCTACGCCAACACCTCCACCGCCTTCGAGACACCGACCTTCTCGGAGTTTGCCAATCCCGCAGGTGGTGGCTTTAACCCCGACGTCGAGCCCCAGGAGAGCTGGAGCCGTGAGCTCGGGGTGCGCGGCACCCTGCCCACCGGACTGGATTACGACGTCACCCTATTCTCGATCGACGTCGACGATGAACTGGTCCCCTACGAGATCGATGGTAGCGATCGCACCTTCTACGAAAACCTTGGCGACACCAGCCGCGACGGGCTCGAAGTCGCGCTAGGATGGCAGCCCTCGGCGCGTCTGGAGCTCAATACCGCCCTGACCCTGGCACGCTACGAGTTCGACCAGGTTTCCGGTAGTGACCTGGACGGCAACCGTCTGCCCGGGCTTCCGGAGACAACCTGGGTCAACCAGCTCACCTGGTACGGGACAGGCAGCCAGGACACACGTTACTTTGCCACCCTGGAAACCCAGTATGTGGGCGACATGGTCGCGGACAATGCCAACCGGGTAGACGTCGACAGCTACTGGCTGGTCAACCTTCGTGCGGGTGACGGCTGGCGACTGGGCGGCAACCAGATACTGTCGACCTACCTCGGCATCCGCAATCTGTTTGACGAAGACCACTATGCCAATGTCCGCATCAATGCCAGCAACGACCGCTATTTCGAACCGGCGCCAGACCGTTCCTTCTATGCGGGCGTAGAACTATCATTTTGATGTAAGCACAATTTTTTCGCCGTACTGTTGCGATTCGGGAGTCAGCGCCGAGCGAGAGTCGCTCTACCCCAGCATCTCTTGAGCCAGATCAAGCACGTCGACTTAAACCCTTGAGACGATGAAACGATCCTTGGCAAAAGGAGACGCAGCACTCGCTGGCCAACCTCCCATGATCATTCGACGCTCATCCGAGACTCCCGCGCGCCTCTGGTCCGGAGGCACGACGCGGGAGCTGTTTATCGCTCCCGTTGACAGTGACTATGCCGACCGGACCTTTCAGGTCCGCCTGAGCACCGCCACGGTAGAGTCCGAAGAGTGCCTGTTCACCCCTCTGGCAGGCTACGAACGACACCTCATGGTATTGGAAGGCGAGGCCCACCTTGAGCATCAAGGGCACCGCTCCAGGGACCTCAGGCGCTTCGAAGTCGACACCTTTGACGGCGCCTGGCAAACCCTGAGCCAGGGGCTCTATCGCGACTTCAACCTGATGGTGAGATACGGCAGTCGCGGCTACCTCACACACCAGTTGCTCCGCGAACAGGAAACCCTGCACCTGTCACCGGAACCCGCACTACTTCGAGCCTGGTACCTGATCAGTGGTCGTGTGGAACTCGTCTCCGGCGAGGTACTCGCGGCCGGTGATCTTCTGGTCATCGAACCCGGCGACCGCCTGGGCCTGCGTTCGCTGCAAGCGAGCCAACTGGTCGTCTCCACCATCGCGTTCTAGGCACAGAGCCGCGACAGCCGTCTTGCTGAAACTTGCCTGAAACCAAAGAAGCCCGCCTCCTCTCGGAAGCGGGCTTCTTCGTGATACATGCCTGATCTGTTCCCGACAGGGTAGTCGCATGGGGGTGAGTCACCTCGCCTTATTCGGCTGAACTTGTAGAGAGCCATGCATGCGCTCTTTACAAAAAGAAGGCCCAACTCCTCTCGGAATTGGGCTTCTTCTGAATAAATGCCTGACGATGACGCTTAGACAGCAAGGTCGCTCGCATGGGGGTGAGTCACCCCAGGGTTTTGCGGCAACGCCGCAAGGGGGGACGAACGACGCGAGCCTGCCCTTGAGAAGAGCCAGGCCGAACCGCGCCGAGGGGGGTTATCGGCGCGGCCCCACATATAAAGAGAGGGGCTGAACTTGTAGAGAGCCATGCATGCGCTCTTTACAAAAAGAAGGTTCATCGCACTTTGCCGGGAAATGCGGCACGGATCTTCAGGAAGAAGTACGCAGTGTCGCGGTATCCATAGGCCATCCGCTTGATAACTTTGATTCGGTTGTTCATGCCCTCCAGCACACTGGTG
>NZ_PYVV01000024.1:0-36513 GCF_003056325.1 Halomonas sp. BN3-1
TGGCAACGGCGGTGTCCGTAGGCTGACGTTTTGGCGAATATCAGCTTACTCGGATTTACCGCCGTTTCTCTATCCTGCCTGTCCTCACGCGCCTTGCCCGTTTCACGCTAATCTGCGATGAACCCTTCGATGGGCCCCTGTTCAAGCTCGGTTTTCGCACGCTAGGCTGGCGCCACAATCATAAAGTCGTGGGGACGCCGTATGCCTTTTTACCGCCACACCCTGCTGCTGACGCCTGTCTGGCTGCTGGTGAGCACACTTGCCATGGCCGATGGCGCGAGGGATAGCTGCGATCAGCGCGCGCAGGCACTCGAGCATGACCTCGCCTTCGCTCGTCATGCCGAGGACACCGCACGGGTGAATGAGCTGGAACTCGCCCTGGATGGTGTCCGAAGCGGCTGCACCAGCGAAGACGTGCTCAGCCAGGCCGAGTCACGCGTACGTGAGGGTCAGCAGATGGTGGAACAGCGCCAGCAGGAGTTGAACGAGGCCTTCGACGAAGGTGATATCGGCCAGATAACGCGTAAACGCGAGGCTCTCGAGGTCGCCATCGAGGTGCTCAACGCTCGCATCGCCGCGCTCAAGGTGCTGCTGCCGTCGGCCAGTTAAACCTTGTACGGCTGACATTCGAGGGACAGTGCCAGCCGCAGAGCGTCAAGCGCTGGTCGCACCGCCAGTCTGACAATCGGCTGTCGGGATGCTTGCCGACCGCCATTGGCCGCGCCTAGTCCCGGTCCTGGCGTCGCTCCCAACGTTCCTCGATGGCGAGCCCGATCCAGATGCCGGCGATCATGCAGATCAGGGCGACGACCGCTCCCGGCGAGCCGGCCGGCAACGCGATCAATAGCTGTAGATCGTTGCCACCCAGCGCAAGCGAGGCGCCGATGCCCATCAAGATTCCGGCCAGCAGATGCTTCATCCAGCGCCCCAGGGACCCCTGATACTCGCCCGGTCGGAAGTGGGCTCGCGCCGCTACCAGCATTCCCGCCAGGATCGCGACGCTGATCAGGACGCGTCCGAGGCTAGGCCAGGCGACGGCCATGTCTATCGCCAGAGGACGCTCGGTGACGTCTCGAATCAGTTGGCTCGGTGACCACAGTGGTTCCAGCACGCCCAACAGACCGCCTACCGCGCCGAACACCATGACACCCGCGTAGATACGGCGGTGAGCCGGCGACAGCCGCCAGATCGCCAGCAGCGAGACTGCGACGATACTCAGTACCAGCCACCAGGCCGGCGTGAAGATCGTCGCCAGACGGGTGTAGGAGATATCAGGGGCGCCCAGATACAGCATCCACCAACCCAGCACCCAGCCCAGAATGGTGGCGAGCATGTGCCACTGCCCCCGCGCCAGGGCGGAAAGGGTCGAGATCGAACAGCCATGATTGACCGCCGCGGCCAGGCCAAACAGCAGCCCACCGACAGCGAAGGGCCACCCGATCGCGTGACGCCTGAGCACCTCGCCAAGAGGGAAATGGATGAACAGGGGGCTGGCAAGCCAGAACCAGACGCCGCAGCCGACGATGGTCAGCAACAGACCCGGCCGCCACATGCGTATCCCCTGAACCGCACGCACCATGCAAAGACCGGTACGCTGGGCGAGCCACCCCAACGCGACAGCCAGCAGCAGGGAGACCAACAGAGCCATCACATCTCCTCGTTTACACGGTTCCGGAAATACAAGGACGGAACACTATCTGACGATCATGGCCGGCGATGGTGCGATATTGGCCGGCACGCCATGCTATTGCCCGGTGTCCCTCTACTCTCGGCATTCCTCTCTGCATTCCTTTCTGTTCAGAACGGGGTTCTGAGCTGGTGTCGCGGCGGATGGCCGAACAGGCCGTCACCCCGACGACGATCTCGACGTCGTGCGGCCTCTCATCCATCCATAATGTAACAATATGCAATGAACGCCCTTGCCACCACACCAGCGTCAACGCAGATCGGGACCCGCGACATGTGCGGCTGGATGTGAGAGCCTTGCGATCAGCCGTCCTTTCCCGTTTCAAGCGATCTACCGTGCCATGACCTTGTCCTTGTTTCTGCTCGTGTTCGTCGTCTGTCTGGTCGTCTTCGTCGCGGTGCTCGCGGTGTTGATGCTGTCCGGCACGCCACGATACCGCACCGAGCCACAGCACCTGCTTGACCTGTTCGACCGTGCTCTCGACAGCACAGTTGGCGAAGATGAATGGAATGCCGTCATCCTTTATCCGATTCGCCACGACGAGTACCTGGACGGCGTCCGACGCCGCGCTCGCGGCCTGGTCGATGAACACGGGCGCTTTGGCCGGGTGACCCGGGGCAAGGCCCTGCTGGACAGCGCCGGACAAGAGGACCTGCGTGCACTACGCGACCACCTGGCCGCTCGTATCCGCCTCAGGGAGCAGCCCAGGGGGGACTGACAGTCAGTGAGAATCCTGTACCCATCGGGTATGATGACGTCCTCGTTACCGCCTGCGGGAGCCCCCCGATGAGCAGCGCCATCAGGCAGATCCCTCTGGACACCGCGACCCGGCATCACTCCCACGACTACCATCAGATCGTGATCGCCCTGGCCGGGCGCGCCGACTTCGACATCGAAGGCCTTGGCGGCACCATCGAGGCATTCTGCGGCTGCATCGTGCCCGCCAACCACCTCCACTACTACGCCGGCACCGGCAACAACCGCCAACTGATCCTCGACCTTCCCGATGACGCCCTGGCGCTCACCGGCCATCATCATGAACTGGCCAGGCTGTTCGACGCGCCACGTTTCTTCACCCTGGACGCACCTCTGAAACAGTTCCTGGGTTTCGTGGTGGCCGAAATGAATCAATTGGCGCTAGAGGGCCCCGTCCCTGCCCTGCATCAGGAGCGCCTGGCGACCACCTTGCTGGGCTCGTTGCATGCGCGTCTGGCCGGCGATGAAACCGGCGCGATGCACCACCGGCGCATCGACCTGCGCGCGCTCGATCGCTACATCGACGATCACCTGGCGCGTCGCTTCAAGGTCGCCGATCTGGCGGCCTTCGCCTGCCTCAGCGAAACCCACTTCACCGAGCGTTTCCGCGCCCAGACGGGCATGTCACCCTGGCAGTACGTGATGCGTCGACGCCTGGAGGCGTCACGTCAGCTGCTGATGCGCAGTCGCCTGCCGTTGTCGGAAATCGCCGCCCTCACCGGCTTCGCCCATCAGAGCGCCCTGTCCCGCGCCTACCGCAAGCACTATGGCCATCCCCCCAGCCAGACCCGACGTCATGTCAGCGAGATTTCGTCACCGAATCTCCACCATCTGACTGCCAAATCGGCACATTAAAGCTAGGGTTAGTCGATAACGCCCGTGGATTTGCCAAATCCTTCGGTGCATTTGGCAAGCATGGAAGAGGCATGCAACCTAGGCTTGCCAACATGCCCGGATTGCGCGACTGCACGTCCGCGATCGACTTTGCGGCAAGCCCTTTCTCCGCCCGCGGCGGTTCACCATTTGGGGACTGACATGCTCAACGCCAACAATATGCTCGACAACTCCACCTGGCAGCAGGATCTGGATACACTCTTTGCGCGCATCAGCGATCACTACGTGGTCGAAGAAAACGCCTTCGTAAGTGAATTGATCAAGCTGATCGATGGCAAGGACGAGCACATCGAGCGCGTCGCCGACAAGACGGCTTCTCTCGTGCGCGAAGTGCGCGAGATGGACACCGCCGTCGATACCATCGACGAGCTGCTGCAGCAGTACAGCCTGGATACCCACGAAGGCTTGATGCTGATGTGTCTGGCCGAGGCGATGCTGCGCATCCCCGACAAGGCCACCGCCGATGCACTGATCGAAGATCGACTGGGCCCGGCCGACTGGAAGGCCCACCTCGGCAAGAGCGAGTCCTGGATGGTCAACGCCTCCACCTGGGGCCTTCTGATGACCGGCCGGGTGGTGAGCCTGGACAAGCCCAAGGATGGCAAGCCCAGCGGTTTCATCAACAAGATGGTCAACCGCATGGGCGAGCCGGTCATTCGCCGGGCCATGGTCGAAGCCATGAAGGTGATGGGCAAGCAGTTCGTGCTGGGGCGTGATATAGACGAAGCGCTCAAGCGCTCCAAGCCGCTGTTCGACAAGGGCTATACCTACTCCTACGACATGCTGGGCGAGGCCGCCCGTACCCGGCGTGATGCCGGCCGCTACTTCGACGACTACGCCACCGCCATCCGCCAGGTCGGCAAGACCAGCCGCAACCTGGGCGACAGGACGCCGGCACCGTCGATCTCGATCAAGCTGTCCGCGCTGCACCCGCGCTACGAGTTCGGCCGCCGCGAACAGGTCCTCGAGGAGCTGGTGGGCAGCGTCAAGGAGCTGGCCAAGCTGGCCCGGGACAATGACGTGGCGGTGACCATCGACGCCGAGGAGGTCGACCGCCTGGAGTTGTCGCTGGAGGTCTTCCGCGCCGTCTACGAGAGCGACATCTGCCGCGGCTGGGGCCACTTCGGTCTGGTGGTGCAGGCCTACTCCAAGCGCGCCCTGCCGGTGCTGCACTACCTCAACCGTCTGGCCGACTTCCAGGGTGACGAGATCCCGTTGCGTCTGGTCAAGGGCGCCTACTGGGACACCGAGATCAAGGAGTCCCAGCAGCTCGGCGTCGACGGCTATCCGGTGTTCACCCGCAAGGCATCCACCGATGTGGCCTACCTGGCCTGCGCGCGCTTCCTGCTGTCCGATGCCACCAAGGGTCGCATCTTCCCGCAGTTCGCCACCCATAACGCCCATACCATCACCACCATCCTCGAGCAGGCCAACCACACCAGCCGAGCCTTCGAGTTCCAGCGCCTGCACGGCATGGGCGAGGCACTCTACGATGCCGCGCTAAAGCGTGCACCTGAAGGCACCTACTGCCGTATCTACGCCCCAGTGGGCGCCCACAAGGACCTGCTGCCCTACCTGGTTCGCCGACTGCTCGAGAACGGTGCCAACTCCTCCTTCGTGCATCAGCTGGTGGACCCCAAGGTGCCGGTGGAGTCGCTGTGCGTCCATCCCATCGAGACACTGCGACAGTTCGACAGCCTGTCCAATCCCCAGATTCCGCTACCTCGCGACATCTATGGCGAGCACCGCCCCAACTCCCGCGGCGTCAACCTGACCATCAACAGCCAGTACCAGCCGCTGATGGAGGCCATGGGCAAGCACATGGATACCCGCTACCAGGCGCGTCCGCTGCTGGCCTTCGAGGTCGCCGAGGACCCCGCCCAGACCCACGAGGTCACCAGTCCTTACGACCGTCGCCAGGTGGTCGGTAGCGTGCAGTGGACCACCCGCGAACAGACCGAGCGGGCGGTGGACGCGGCCTGGGCTGCCTTCCCGGCATGGGAGGTCACCCCGGTCAAGGAGCGCGCCGACATCCTGAGGCGCTTCGCCGACCTGATGGAAGAGCACCTGGCGGAGCTGATGGCGCTGTGCTCGCGTGAAGGTGGCAAGCTGTTGACCGACGGCGTCGACGAGATCCGCGAAGCGGTGGACTTCTGTCGCTACTATGCGGTGCGCGCCGAGGAGATCTTCGGTGAGCCCACCGAGCTGCCCGGCCCCACCGGCGAGTCCAATCGTCTGCACATGGGCGGCAAGGGGGTGTTCGCCGCGATCAGCCCGTGGAACTTCCCGGTGGCAATCTTCTGCGGCCAGATGGTCGCCACCGCGGTGGCCGGCAATACCGTGCTGGCCAAGCCCGCCGAGCAGACGTCGATCGTTGCCCACCGGGTGGTCGAGCTGCTGTACCAGGCCGGCATGCCGCGTGAAGTGGTGCAGTTGCTGCCCGGCGACGGCCCCACCGTGGGCAGCGTGCTGACCGGCGATTCGCGGATCACCGGGGTGGTCTTCACCGGCGGTACCGATACCGCCCAGATCATCAACCGCGCCCTGGCCGAGCGTGAGAATGCGCCGCTGCCGACACTGGTGGCCGAGACCGGCGGCATGAACGCGATGATCGTCGACTCCACCGCCCTGCCCGAGCAGGTCGTCGCCGACGTCATCCACTCGGCCTTCCAGAGCGCCGGACAGCGCTGCTCGGCCTTGCGGGTGCTCTACCTGCAGGACGACGTCGCCGACCGTGTGCTACAGATCCTCGACGGCGCCATGGCCGAACTCCACGTGGGTGACCCACGCGACCTCGGCACCGACGTAGGCCCGGTGATCGACGAGGACGCGCGCAAGAACCTGCAGGCGCATATCGATCGGCTGAAGGGTGAAGGACGTCTGATCAGCGAAACGCCGCTGAAGCCCGAGCACACCAGTGAAGGCACCTTTGTCGCCCCGGCGGCCTTCACCATCGATGGTATCGATGCGCTCGAGCGTGAACAGTTCGGCCCGGTGCTGCACGTGGTGCGCTGGAAGTCCAACGAGCTCGACAAGGTGATCGCCTCGATCAACGCGCGTGGTTATGGCCTGACCTTCGGCGTGCACAGCCGCAACGAATCCTTTGCCGATGAAATAGCGCGGAAAGTGCGCGTTGGCAACGTCTACATCAACCGCAATATCATTGGTGCTGTCGTAGGCGTTCAACCCTTCGGCGGTCAGGGGCTCTCCGGCACCGGTCCCAAGGCCGGCGGCCCCAACTACCTGTTGCGTTTCGCCACCGAGAAGACGGTGACCAACAACACGGCGGCACTCGGCGGCAACGCCTCGCTGCTGGCGCTAGGGGACGAGTAAGTCAGGCCCTGGCCTGCTGGTCCAACGCACTCACCCGACGGTCGGCGCACCGTCGGCAACCGGCGCTCACCCACTACCCCGAGGGGAGCGCCGGATCGCAGGGACGCGCGTGACGACCGCGCCCACACGGGGAGATCATCGCGCTCGACACAGGGCCGGTGACTTGAGAACGCCAACCACCCACGACAAAAACCACAAGGAACGCTCCCATGGTCGAAAACAACGCCACCATTGGCATCACGTTCGCGCTGTATCTGATATTGATGCTGGTCATCGGTATCATTGCTTACAAGCGCACCACCAATCTGTCCGACTATATCCTTGGTGGCCGCTCGCTTGGCCCCTGGACGTCGGCGATATCTGCCGGCGCCTCGGACATGTCGGGCTGGCTGCTGCTGGGTCTGCCCGGTGCGGCCTACGTCAGCGGTCTGTCGGCCTCCTGGATCGCCGTGGGCCTGTTGATCGGCACCTGGCTCAACTGGCTGATTGTCGCCCGGCGCATGCGCGTCTACACCTTCAAGGCCAATGACGCCCTGACCCTGCCGGACTTCTTCGCCAAGCGCTTTCGCGAGAAGGCACCGCTGTTGCGGGTGATCTCGGCGGTCTTCATCCTGCTGTTCTTCCTGTTCTACACCAGCTCCGGCCTGGTTGCCGGCGGCAAGCTGTTCGAGACGGTATTCGGCTTCGACTACACCATCGCGGTGACCGTCGGTACGCTGGCCATCATCTCCTATACCTTCTTTGGCGGCTTCCTGGCGGTCTCCTGGACTGACCTGATCCAGGGTCTGATGATGGCAGCGGCGCTGCTGGTCGTGCCGGTCATCGCCCTGACCGAACTGGGTGGCTTCAGCGGCAGTGGCCAGCAGATCCTGGCCGAGAACCCCGACATGCTGAGCTGGTTCGTCGATGCGTCCACCGGTGAAACCCTGACCGCCATCGGCATCATCAGTTCGCTGGCCTGGGGCCTTGGCTACTTCGGCCAGCCGCACATCCTGGCGCGTTTCGCGGCCATCCGCTCCGAAGCCGACATCCCCGCCGCCCGTCGCATCGCCGTGACCTGGTCGGGCCTGTGCCTGGTCTGCGCCATGGCGGTCGGTCTGCTGGGCCTGGTCTACATGACTCGCGACCTGGGTGACGGCGAGACCATCTTCATGGTCATGGTCAACGCCATCTTCCATCCGCTGGTCGCCGGTGTACTGCTCGCCGCCATCCTGGCTGCGGTCATGTCCACCGCCGACTCCCAGCTGCTGGTGTCGTCCTCTGCCCTGACCGATGACTTCTACAAGGCGCTGTTCCGCCCCGACGCCAGCCAGTCCGAGCTGGTCTGGGTCGGCCGCTTTGCGGTCATCGGCATCGCCGTCATCGCCTACCTGCTGGCGATGAACCCGGACTCCACGGTACTGGGACTGGTGTCCTACGCCTGGGCCGGTTTCGGCGCCGCCTTCGGTCCTGCACTGATCATGTCGCTGTACTGGCGTCGCATGAACCAGTGGGGCGCGCTGGCCGGTATCGTGGTCGGTGGCATCACCGTGGTGGCCTGGGCCGAGATGTCCGGCGGGCTGTTCGATCTTTACGAGATCGTGCCCGGCGTGATCTTCGCCTACATCGCCATCGTGGTGGTGAGCTTGATGACCGCCGAGCCGAGCAAGGAGATCACCGAGCAGTTCGACACCCTGGAAGACGCCTGATCGTCAGTGATCGTCTGCCACGCAAGAAGGCCGCCCTCGGGCGGCCTTCTTCGTTACGGGACACATCGAGCACGCACCTGGCGCTCAACGCTCACTGACGGTCGAACCGCCCTGCCCACCTTGGCCGTGCACATCAGCCCCGTTCAAAACAGGCCGGCGTAGCGACACAGCAGCAGCACGATAAAGCTGACCAGCGCCAGCGGATACCAGGGCATGGCCCCCGCCAGGCGCCACCAGCCGGGTACCGCTGAGAAGTGCAGCGGCATGGACAACCCCCCGCCCAGCGCCCACACGCCCAGAACTACCATGGCCAGCCTCGCCGGCGTCGGGAGATCACGAATCAGCCAGGGTTCCAGCAGCAGCCACACCGCCAACAGAGCGGTCAGTGCGAGCACCAGTGCCGCCCCGCCCCAGGGCAGCGTCGACATGCCGAGCAACCTCTCACGCCTTCGTCTGGCCACCATCCCGCACTCTCCTCCGGAGTCTTCTCCCACAGTGAAGACGATTTATCGCCGGACGGCGAGCGTTTATGCAGTGCACAAGCGCGCATCGACGTCTACGCCACAATGTGCAAAAAAATTGTACAGCATTTACATTACCTACCCGCCCAAGTCGATTTAGTTCCATAAATTCTGGCTAGTTACTGCTATCTGGCCAATTAAATATTTCTACAAGACATTTAGAAACACTGTTCGTAAACTGCGAAGCGTACAAGGTTACTTCCCTCGGGAAGGATGCCATCGGATCATCAAGGAGGTCCCGCATGAACATGACTCGACTGATGGGCACCGCAGCCCTGCTCGCTACCACCACCTTCGCCGCCCAGTCTGCCCTGGCCTATCAGGCAGGTGACATCTACGTGCGCGGTGGCTTCGAGAAAGCCGATCCCACCTCGGACAACGGCGATATCGCCAACCAGGATCTCGATGTCTCCGAAGAGAACGGCTTCGCCTACGGCGCCGGCTACCTGTTCCACGACAAGTTCGGTGTCGAGCTCAACGGCTCCGAGGCCATGGAGCACGATATCGCGGTCAACGGCGGTAATGTGGGCAGCGTCGACCGTACCCCGGTCAACCTGATGCTCAACTACTACCCGCTGGGCGGCGTGGAAAACGCTCGCGTCCACCCCTACGTTGGCGTGGGCATGAACTACACCCACTTCTCCGACGAGAGCTTCAACGCCGACCTCGATAGCTCCTACGGCGCCGCAGCCCAGGTGGGTCTCGACCTCAGCGTCACCGACAACCTGCTGGTCGGCACCTACGCCCGCTACGCCGATGTCGATTCCGATATCGAGGTCGACGGCCACGATGTCGGCGAGGCCGAGATCGATCCGATGACCATCGGTGCCGGCGTCACCTATCGTTTCTAAGCGCTTGCGCTGTATTGAGAAAACGCCTGCGCGATCTTGAAATAAGCGGCTGACCGGTTAGCTCGATCGCGCCGCATTCCAACCGCAGTATCGAAGGCGTCTGGCTTTGCCAGGCGCCTTTTCTGGTGCGTTGCCGGTTCATTTTTGTCGACCAAAGGAGGTATTGAGGTAGATCAATAACCACGTTCTCGATGCGGCATACACTGCTTGGCAATCGGGCTCGCCGAATGGCTCGCCGACCGGCTCGCCCACTTTTGCCAGTACGCAAGGAGAACACCATGCGCCATCCCCTGATCACCACCGCCCTGGTCGCCGCCATCGCCGGCAGCGCCCTCGCCAGCAGCCAGGCCTTTGCCGCCTACGGCAAGGGCGACATCTACACCCGCATCGGGGTGGCCAAGGTCAAGCCCGACTCCGACAACGGCTCTCTGAGGGAAGGCACCATGGACACCGACGTCCATGACGACAACGGCTTCGCCTTCACCCTGGGCTACCGTTTCCACGACAAGTTCGGCGTCGAACTGCTGGCCGCCGAGCCCTTCGAGCACGACGTCGACCTGAACGTCGGTGGCAACGATATCGGCGCCAGCGTCGAGCACCTGCCGCCGACCCTGACCGTGCAGTACTACCCCTTCGGTGGCACCGAGGCGCGGGTACAGCCCTACGTTGGCCTGGGGGTCAACTACACCCACTTCTCCGACGAGGACATCGATACCGGGGACGATCTCGATCTGGAAGAGTCCTGGGGCTGGGCCGGCCAGGCGGGCCTCGACCTGGTCATCGACGACCACTGGGCGGCCAACATGGCGGTGTGGTATCTGGATATCGACAGCGACGTCGACCTCAACGGTGAGGACATCGGCGAGATCGAGGTGGACCCCTACGTGATCATGGCCGGTATCAGCTACCGCTTCTGATCCGGGTCAGTTCAGCAAAGCCTGCGATACGGCACAATACCTTCCGCAAACGCGATCTAACATTGGGAGACTGAAATGAGGGTACTCATTGTTGCGATGGTATTGGTGCTGATCAGCGGCACCGCACTGGCTCATGGTGGAGGTTGCCGAAAGAGCTCACCCGCAGGGCAGTGCTGCCATATGGACCGGAGCGCTGGCACCGTACACTGCCACTGACCCGCCATGCGGTATTGCTCTTCATTGCAAACGCCCGCCCCCACTTGGGAGGTGGGCGTTTTGCTGTTGACGTCAAAAAGTGGATTTGGCGACGCATCTGTAGCAGGCCGCAGTGCCAATAGGGGCAAGAAGCTAGCAGGGATGATGGCGTGACAGCCCCAACCTCCCGAGCGTGACCTCATCGAGGTGCTCGACGGCCTCCACCGCCGCCAGCGCCTGGTGATAGCCCTCGCTCAGGAAGTCACGACCGGCCAGCAGGTGCTCGAGGTACTCGCGGGCGGGCCGCAGGCCATCCCCCTGGCGTTCGGCGCCGGCGATATAGACCCAGGCCTCGATCGGCCCTTGTTCGGTGATCACCGGCAGACGATGACGGTCGTACTCGTGCGGGTAACCTTCGAAGGGATCCATCTGCCGGATCTGCTCGGGCTCGAGGAGTTCGAACAGCGCGCCCTCGACCCGATCGCCCGGCGCCGGCACCACATTGGCGTGGGCGATGCCCGGCACCCGGGAGGCCTTGTTGAAGCGCAGTGCGTAGCCTTCCAGGCTGCCGGCCAGCACACGCCGGGTCTCGCCGATGCGCGCGGCGACACGCTCAATGTTCATGTTGCTGCCATAGGCAAAGTACCAGGGCATCGCCTTCTCCTCGCTGGGGACTTCTTCCGTTACCGGCGATTCAGTTCTCGGTGATCAGCCGGTCGATATCCTCGATCACCTTCTGCAACAGCATCCGGTCCTGAGCGCGCGCGCCTTCCTGGATCAGGTAGGCGTCCACCGCCGGGGCCACATCGCAACTGGCGGGCAGGGGCGCACGCTGCTCGACCAGGGTATCGAGCCTGGCGATAAACACGAAGCGCAGCCACTGAGGCAGCGACATGGTATCGATGCAGAACGGCTGCCGACTGTTGAAGGCGGCGGCCTCCGGCTTGTCCATACGCCACATGTTGGCGGCCTTCATGGTCGCCTCGAGCTCGCGCAGGGCCGCGCCCAGGGCGTCGTGGACGGAAGGTTCGGTGGGCATGATGCCTCCGCTTTGAAAATGGGCTTGGTGCACGTCATTGTCGCGTGCCGGACCAGCAAGGGCCAGCCCGGTAGCAACACGCGCCGCCTGAGGATCCGCTGCAGACGCGACACCTCGAAGGGCACGCCTCGACGTGCAGACTTTCTCGAACGAGGATCTCGCCGGATGGATGAGCGACTCGGCCTACAGGGGCTCGGCGGCGGGCAGCACCTTGCGCAGGAAGTCCCGGGTACGCGGGTCCTGCGGTGCATGGAACAGCTCCGAGGGAGGCCCCTGCTCGACGATGCGCCCGCCCTCCATGAACACCACCCGGTCGGCCACGTCACGGGCAAAGGCCATTTCGTGGGTGACCACCAGCATGGTCTGGCGTTCACGCGCCAACTGCTTCATCAACGCCAGCACCTCGTCGACCCACTCGGGATCCAGCGATGAGGTGGGTTCGTCGAACAGGATCACCTCGGCCTGGGCGGCCATGGCGCGGCCGATCCCCACCCGCTGCTGCTGGCCCCCGGACAGCGACGCCGGATAGGCGTCCGCCTTGTCCGACATGCCGATGCGCTCGAGGATCTCACGCGCTCGCTGGTGGGCCTTGGCCCTGGGCCAGCGGTTGACCACGATCAGGCCCTCGGCGATGTTCTCAAGCGCCGTCTTGTTGGCAAACAGCGCGTAGTTCTGGAACACGAAGGCCGTGTGTCGACGGGCAGCCAGGATCTCGGACTTGCTGGCCTGGGTCAGGTCCAGATTCAGCGGACCCAAGGTCAATCGGCCACCATCGGGCTGCTCGAGAAAGTTGAGACAGCGCAGCAACGTCGACTTGCCGGTCCCGGAGGGGCCGATTACCACGATGATCTCGCCCTGCTGGATCTCCAGGTCGATGCCGTCGAGCACGGTGGTATCACCGAAGCGCTTGGTCAGTCGCTCTAGCTTGATCATCGACGATAGGCCTCGTTGAGTCGGGATTCCAGGCGCCGCTGCAGCCAGGCCAGCGCCTCGACGATGGCCCAGTAGATCAGCGCCACGGTGATGAAGGCCTCGAAGTACAGGAAGCTGCCGGCGGCCTCTTTCTGGGTCGCCCCCATCAACTCGGTGACGCCCAGGGTGAACGCCAGCGAGGTGGCCTTGATCATGTCGATGAAGTAGTTCATCAACGTCGGCACCGCGATGCGAGTGGCCTGGGGCAGCACGATCCGGCGCATCAACTGGCCGTTGGTCATGCCGATGGACAGCGCCGCCTCGGTCTGACTGCGATCCACGCCGACGATGGCGGCGCGGATCGACTCCGCCATATAGGCCGAAAAGTGCAGCGTCAGCCCCATGATAGTGGCGGTGATGCCATCGATGGTGGTCAGAAACGACAGCACCTGAGGCAATCCGTAGTAGAACAGGAACAGCTGCACCAGCAGCGGCGTACCGCGAAAGAACGAGATGAACCACAGCGTCAGGCCGTTGAGAACCGGGATCTTGAGTACCCGGATCACCGCCAGGCCACAGGCCAGCACCAGAGCCAGCGCCATCCCGGCCAGCGCCATCCCCAGGGTCAGGGGCAGGTAGCTGAGCAGGATGGGCACCAGCCCGAGCATGTAGTCGAGGTCGAGAATGCTCATGGAGAGTCGATCACCGCTCAGGGCGTGGTGATATCGGCATCGAACCAGCGCTCGGAGATCTCGCTCAAGGTGCCGTCTTCACGCAGGGTGTCAAGCGCCTGGTCGACCTCGTCGCGCAGTTCCTGGTCGTCCTGGCGGAACGGCAGCGCATTGCGAATCTCGGAGAACGGCTTGCCGGCCAGCGCCAGCGGCAGCGGCTTTTCCTTGATCACCTGGGTGGCGCTGACGCGATCCATGACGAAGGCATCGACACGACCCAGCGCGGTGTCCTGCTCGATGTTGCTCTCATAGGTGCGGATATCGATCTCGTCGGCGTAGGGCAGCTCGCGCAGCAACTGCTCGTAGTTGGAGCCCAGGTTGACGGCCACAGTCTTGCCCGCCAGATCCTCGACCCCGGAGACCTCGTCATTACCTTCCTTGGTCACCACCTGAGCACCGTCATACACATAGGGCGAGGTGAACAGGTACTTCTGCTCACGCTCCTCGGTGATGGTGATCTGGTTGGCAATGGTGTCGATGCGCCCGGACTCGAGCATGCCGAACAACCCTGAGAAGTTGGCGGTGACGAACTCCACCTCGGTGCCCATCTCTTCGGCCACCGCTTCCATCACGTCGACCTCGAAGCCCTTGAGGGTGTCCTGCTCGACGAAGGTAAAGGGAAAGTAACCACCGGACATGCCGACTTTCAGGGTGTCGGCGTGGGCACCGGCAGCGAGACCGATGGCACCTGCGGCGGCAAGAGAAACAGCCAGATGACGAACCATGGACGGCTCCTTGAAAACGATTGGGGCGGCCAGTGCGGCATGGCCCGGGAGGGTGACAGGTGGAGGCATCCATCGCCACTTCAACCCTGGGCTGCTCGATGGCTCAGCATGATTTGGAATAAACGAACTGCATTATATTCCAAATCGATAGCAGACGCAGTGAAAAATCCCAGGGTGAACCATAGCCTCCTGCTATTGCGATCGCCCTTCCCGGGAGCAACCGCCGACCGCCGTCGGCTGACTGTCACAACATCGACTTATCCCCACCATCATTCATTCACAGAAGCGCTGAATGTCCCTGTGGATAACCCTTTGACAGATGACGCCGGGCCGCTTCTGACGCTCTTTCGCGGCGCTTGATCAAAAATTCACCAGCGGTGCAGCAAATTCAGTGCGAGGGATGCACAAATTTCCGCCGAGGACGGCTGACACTCCTCGAGCGGCGCGATAGAGTGCACGCTGATCTTTCGGAGGGGCCATGCAAGCGATCCATCGTCTTCACGACTTTTTCACCCTGACCGGTGCCGAGGTGCGTCTCTATCATATGGGACGGCGTGTGCACCCCTGCGCGCTCGAGACCCTGGCAGACTTCGAGAGCGGCCAGGTCCCCTGGCCGGAACCCTGGCAGGGTCGTGCCCGCCTGGCGCTGGTGTTTCGCCTGGGTGACATGAGCGACCCGCTGATCTGGTTCCTGGCGCTGCCGGTGGACGAACAGGGCCTTCTGGATGCCGCCCAGCGGGACGCCTTCCTCGAGCGCCTGCTGTCCACCCTGGGACGCAGCGCAGAAGCGCTGGAGCAGTCCGACGGCGGCGAGATCGACAATCTGATGAAGGACAACCCGCTGGCCTTCACCCCTTCCCTGACCTTTCAGGCGATGCTGCACGCTCGAGCCAGCGCCGATCTGGAGCGTCCCGCCAGCGAGCACCTTGAGCCGGTCGAAGCCTTCCTGTCGGGCCAGGGTGGCCACGACTGGCAGGCGCTGGGCCTGCAGGGGCTGGCCGACCATGTGGCGCGTCTCACTCCCGAGACTGAGGCCTCGCTGGTGGCCGCTATCCCGCAGCTGCACAGCGAAGTGCTGACATCGCTATGCTACTGTCTGGAACATGTAGCACTATCAGCAGAGCTTGCGGAGGCGCTGCGTCAGCGCGGCGAACAGGCCGCCAGCCAGGGCGACATCGAGACCTTCTGCGCCTGTGTACGCGCCGTGGGCAACGCGCCCGACAGCCTGGCCGGTGACTGGTTCGACGCCTTGCTGGCCGATAGCGATGCCTGCGGCCCGGACACCCTCGCGGCAATCGCCGCACGGGGCTGGCAACACCTGGAGCACGCCGAGCGCCTGCCGCTGTTTCTGGAGCGGGTCGCCGAATGCGAGGGGGCAGACTTCCTGGCCGTTGCGAGGGACCTGGCGCAGATCCCCCGGCTGCGTCTGCCGGTACTGATGACGCTGCGTCAGGCCCCGAAGGACTCCGCCACCGCTCGCCGACTGGCGGCGGTCAAGGGCACAGGCGGTCATTGATTCGCTTGCCCGTGTGACGTTCGTTGCCACTGACAGTTCGACAACGGACGTCGCCTGAATAACAAGCAGCATCCCGCGACAAGGAGAAGACATGAAGGACCTGCCCTTTCAGGCTCAGGCCGTCGTCGGTCGCCGCGAGATGGTGATCCTGCCGCAGATGCATCTGCATCTGTGTGCCAAGGTGGACACCGGCGCTCGCACCTCGGCGCTGCACGCCGAGGAGATCGAGTCCTTCGAGGAGGACGAGATCCTGTGGGTCAGCTTCGTCACCCGTGCCGGCGGCCCCGACAGTCCGTCACACCAGTACCGCATGCACCTGCATGATCGGCGCAAGGTTACCAGCTCCAACGGCCAGGCCGAGTGGCGCTACTTCATTCGCACCCAGATGCAGATGGGGGATCTGGAATTTCCCGTCGAGCTATCCCTGACCGACCGGCGCAACATGCGCCACCCCATGCTTCTCGGTCGCCGCGCACTGCGCCGCCTGCTGGTGGCGCCCGGCGCCACCTTTCTGCACGGCGAACCCTGACGGATCCACCGCCCCTGACCTGGAGACTCGCACATGCATATCGCGCTGCTGTCCCGCAACCGCAATCTCTACTCCACTCGTCGCCTGGTGGAAGCCGCCGAACAACGCGGCCATACGGCCCGGGTGGTCGATACGCTGCGCTGCTACATGAGCATCGCTTCTCACCATCCGTCGATTCACTACAAGGGTGAGGAACTCGAGCCCTTCGACGCCGTCATCCCGCGCATCGGCTCCTCGGTCACCTTCTACGGCTGCGCCGTGCTGCGTCAGTTCGAGATGATGAACGTCACCGTGCTCAATGACAGCGTCGGCATCACCCGCTCCCGCGACAAGCTG
This sequence comes from Halomonas sp. BN3-1, assembly GCF_003056325.1. Taxonomy (NCBI): domain Bacteria; kingdom Pseudomonadati; phylum Pseudomonadota; class Gammaproteobacteria; order Oceanospirillales; family Halomonadaceae; genus Halomonas; species Halomonas sp. BN3-1. The sequence goes on from NZ_PYVV01000024.1 coordinate 16,631, forward strand.
CGCTCACTGCAACTTCTGTCTCGCAAGGGCATCGGCCTGCCGGTGACCGGCTTCGCCCACTCCCCCGATGACATCCCGGACCTGATCACCATGGTCAAGGGCGCCCCGCTGGTGATCAAGCTGCTGGAAGGCACCCAGGGTATCGGCGTGGTGCTGGCCGAGACCAACCAGGCGGCGGAATCGGTGATCCAGGCGTTCATGGGCATGAAAGCCAACATCATGGTTCAGGAGTACATCAAGGAAGCCAAGGGCGCCGACATCCGCTGCTTTGTCATCGGCGACAAGGTGGTGGCAGCGATGAAGCGCCAGGCGGCCGAAGGCGAGTTCCGCTCCAACCTGCACCGCGGCGGCAGCGCCAGCGTCATCCGCATCACCCCGGAAGAACGCTCCACCGCCATCCGCGCGGCCAAGTCCATGGGTCTGCGCGTGGCCGGTGTCGACCTGCTGCGCTCCAACCATGGCCCCGTGGTGATGGAGGTGAACTCCTCGCCCGGCCTTCAGGGCATCGAGAGCGCCACCGGCAAGGACATCGCCGGCCTGGTCATCGAACACCTGGAAAAGAGCGCCACGGCGCGTCCACGGACCCGTACGCCGGCCAAACCCAAGGGCTAAAGCGGCAAGCGCTGAAGCGGCAAGGGCTCAAGATAAAAGCCCCGTAAAGGATAACGCCGACGGGCGACCGATAGCACGGTCGCCCGTCTTGTCATTGGCGCTCACTTACCGCTCACAAGCGCGAGGCGGCCCTTCGCCTACGACGATATCTCGCCGCAACCTGGTCAACTTTGTCAGCGCTTTTCGACCAAGGTCGAAGCGATCGACTATCCCACCGCAAGAATCATAAATATTTGCCACATTAGGGGTGGCAAAACTCCTGCTGGAGCCCCACAATTTGCGTCACCGGAGGAGGTGACGCGCATGTTTCTCGATAATCGCCAGGTGGCGATGGACAGCCTGCTGGAGGCCCTGGCCGACAGCGTCGACTATTTCCAGGACAATCTCGAGCGCCTGCGACCCTCGCTGCGCGACGCTCTGGAGCCCCACTTCGAGACGCGCCAGAAGACCATGCGCGAGCTCCAGGAGCTGGCGCGCGAACACCTCGACCTGCTGCCGCGTGATGCCGACGTCGAACGCGACGACTACATGTGGCTGTGGAGTCGTCTCAAGAGCTTTGTCGGCAACGACTCACAGGTGTTGATCAACGAGCTGCTCGAGCAGGAGCGGGTGCTGATGCAGTCCCTCTCCACCCTGTTTACCCATCCCTTGCCGGGCCCCATCGAGCCGGTGATCGAAGAGGTATGGAAGGGTTGCCGCGCGCTGATTCGCGAGCTCTACGACCTGCAGAAGTCGACCGCCCAGAAGCGTGGCGCAGGCCGTCGAACCGTCAAACGCTGACGCCGTCGACCACAACGCCAATCCACGAAAACGCCTTGCCAGGCTCTGCCGGCAAGGCGTTTTTATTGGTGAAGCGGATGCCAGGGTAAAGCGGCTGCTCTCAGTTCTTGCCGGCGTCGGGCGTGCGCAGCAGCAATGGCGCCACACTGTCGTCGCCTCTGGTCAACACCTCATCGATGATCTCGTGAAGACTCCGAGCCTCGATGCGAGGTGCCGGCGCCGCGATCTTCAAAGGCTCCAGGGGGCCGAGAAAGCGCGGCTCACGCTGCCACAGGTAGAGATCGCCCAGGGTCGCCACCCGGGCCACCCACTCCCGCAGGATCAGCCAGCGAGAACGCTCCCTCTCCGGCGCCGGGCAGCCCTCGACCTCGAGCCCCAGGGCATCAGCGATGAACAACGCCCGCGGCAGGTGCCAGTCCTGAGTGATCAATAGCGCGCGCTCCACCTCGAACACGTCGCGGGCCCTGGCCAGGGTATCGAAGGTGCTGAAGCCGGCGTAGTCCAGCGTCATGTCGACCTCGCGCACGCCACGCTCCTTGAGGTCGCGCCACATGGTCACCGGCTCGTTGTAGTAGCGGGTGGCATTGTCACCGGACACCAGCAGGTGGCGCAGACGTCCCTCGTTCATCAATCGGGCGGCGGCGATCATGCGCCCTTCGAAGTGGGGATTGCGGGTACCGCTGCGGGTCCAGTGGGAGGTGCCGAAGACGATGCCGACCTGATGGGAGCGGCATTCGACGAGGCGAGGAGCGATGCGATCGCGGGTGGTGGCCACCACCCAGGCGTTGGCCGCGACGAAGGCCAGGGCGAGCAGCAGGACCAGGCTACCGAGACACAGCAGCAGGCGACGAAACATCGTGAACAACGGCTCGCGCATGACGATTCCAATTGACAGCGGAGGTCAGGACCCGCTGCGCGGGCCAGAGAGGGCCGGGTCAGAACATGCCAAGTTCCAGCTTGGCCTCGTCGCTCATCATCTCACGACTCCAGGGGGGATCGAAGACGATCTCGGTATGCACCTTGGAAATCTGCGGTGCTCCCAGAATCTTGTTGCGCGCATCCGCCGCGATCACATCGCCCATGCCACAGCCGGGGGCGGTCAGGGTCATGCGAATGGTGACGATGCGCTCACCACTGATCAGGCGTTCGATACGACAACCGTAGACCAGCCCCAGATCGACGATATTGACCGGGATCTCAGGGTCGAAACAGGTCCTGAGCTGGTCCCAGACAAACGCCTCGATCGCCGCGTCGTCGGCCTCGGGATCCAGTGTCGGGCGTGGCATCGGCTCGAGGCCCACCGCGTCCAGGTTGGACCCCTCGATCAGGTACAGACGCCCCTCGTAGGCAACACTCAGGGTGCTGCCCTTGGCCTGCATCACCGAGACGATGCTGTCCTCGTCAAGCGTCACCGTCTTGCCGAAGGGAATGGAGATGACCTCCACGTCCCGCTGCAACGGCAGTTGCTGGCCCTTGCTCAGTTGAGCAATCTGATCGTGTTCGCTCATGCAATTCCTTAGGCGGGTACGCCGAATGACTCCTTTGCCAACCAGGGCTCGAGGCGGCACGCGCCGCCCCGAGCCGCCCTGCTGCTTCAGCGCAGCATGCTGATCACCCGCTGGAGGCTCTCGACCAGCACGTCGACTTCCTCCGGGGTGTTGTAGGCCGCAAAGGAAGCGCGACAGGTGGCATCGACGCCGAACTGGGCCAGCAGCGGCTGGGCGCAGTGGTGGCCGGTACGAATCGCCACACCGAGCTGATCGATCAACAGACCGATATCCTGGCTATGCACGCCGTCGACCACAAAGGACAAAACGCCCGCCTTGTCCGGTGCGGTGCCCAGCACGCGAAGGCCATCCACCGCCGCCACGCTTTCGGTGGCGTGCTCGAGCAGGCGATGCTCCCAGGCGCTGATGTGCTCAAGGCCGATCGAATTGACCCATTCGATGGCACGGCCCAGGGCAATCACTTCGGCGATGGCCGGCGTGCCCGCCTCGAACTTGTGGGGAATGGCGGCAAAGGTGGTCGGCGTCTCGAAGGACACCGTGGCGATCATCTCGCCGCCACCCTGCCAGGGCGGCATGGCCTCGAGCAGCGCCTCGCGGCCGTAGAGCACGCCGGCGCCGGTGGGACCATAGACCTTGTGCCCCGAAAATGCGTAGAAGTCGGCACCGATGGCCTGAACATCGATCGGCTCATGGGGTGCTGCCTGGGCGCCATCCACCAGAATCAGCGCATCGTGCTGATGGGCGACCCGGGCCATTTCGGCCACCGGGTTGATGGTACCGAGGGCGTTGGAGACGTGATTGACCGCCACCAGCCGGGTGCGCTCGCCGATCAGGTCACGGTAGGCATCCTGATCCAGCGCACCACGCTCGTCCACCGGGATCACCTTGATGGTGAAGCCGCGCTCGGCCGCCAGCAGCTGCCAGGGCACGATATTGGAGTGATGTTCGAGCTGGGAGATCAGCACCTCGTCACCGGGACCGAGGTTGGCGCGCCCCCAGCTCTGGGCCACCAGGTTGATCGCCTCGGTGGTGCCACGGGTGAACACGATCTCGCGGGTGCTCGAGGCGTTCACAAAGGCACGCACGGTCTCCCGGGTGCCCTCGAAGGCCGCCGTGGCCTCGTCGGCCAGGGTGTGAAGGCCACGATGGATATTGGCATTCATCTGGCTGTAGTAGTGATCGAACACCTCGATCACCTGACGTGGCGTCTGGCTGGTGGCGGCGTTGTCCAGATAGACCAGGGGCTTGCCGTGGACCTCCCGATCGAGGATCGGGAAGTCCTTGCGCACCCTCGCCACATCGAGCAGCAGATCGCTGAAGTGGGTCATGCTCAGTCCTCGTTGAGGGCCACGGCGGCTTCCACCAGACCGGCCAGGTGGAAGCGCTCGGGCAGCTTGCCGGCCACGGTCAGCTCGACCCGCTCGGACACCGCGTCCAGATTCACCTGGTCCATCACCTCACCGGCGAAGGCCAGGGTCAGCAGTCCCCGTGCGGTGGCCTCGTCCAGCCCGCGGGTACGCAGGGCAAACACCGCTTCCTCGTCGAGCTGACCGGTGGTGGCGCCGTGGGAACACTTGACGTCGTCGGCGTAGATCTCGAGCTCGGGCTTGGTGTCGATCTGGGCGCGATCGGAGAGCAGCAGGTTGGCGTTGCTCTGGTCGGCCTCGATCTTCTGGCTGTCGCGCTTGACGATCACCTTGCCGTTGAACACGCCGTGGGCGCGGTCATCGAGGATGCCCTTGTAGTTCTCGTGGGAGAAGGTGTGGGGCGCGTTGTGGTTGGCCAGGGTGTGGTTGTCCACGTGCTGGCGATTCTGGCCGTAGAACAGACCATTGAAGGTCACCTCGGCGCCCTGGCCATTGAGGTCGCTGACCAGGTCGTTGCGCACCAGCCCACCACCGAGGGTGATGTTGAAGGAGGTGAACTGAGCGTCGCGGCACTGCTCCACGTGGATACTGGCCACGTGCAGATCCTGCTCGGGCGACTCCACCAGCTTGTAGTGGGTCAGGTTGGCGCCACGATCGAGCATCACCTCTTCCACCAGGTTGGTGAAGTTGGCGGCGCCCTCTTCACCCACATGGTGTTCGATCACGGTGGCCTGGCTGCGTCCGCCCGCCTCGATCAGGATACGCGGGTGGCTCATCACCGGCGCCTCGTTGGCCCGGGACAGGAACTGCAGCACGATGGGCTTGTCGACCACGGTGCCGGGCGCCAGGCGCACCAGCGCGCCCTCCTCGAAGAAGGCGGTGTTGAGCGCCGAGAAGGCCGAGAATTCGACCCCGGTCAGGCGCCCCAGCGGGCCGCCGACGGCCTCGTGGTTCTCTTCCAGGGCCTGGGACAGCGGCTGCACCTGCACGCCACCCGGCAGCTCGGACAGGTCCGACAGGGCGTTGGAAAAGACGCCGTCGACGAAGGTCAGACGGTGAGCGTCCAGCGGCAGCGTCAGGGCAGCGGCGCTGGCCTGGGAAAACTCGGCAGAGCCTGTGAGCTGGAAGTCGGTGCGACTGATGGCGCGCACGTCGGTGTACTTCCACTCTTCAACGCGGCGATCGGGAAAGCCCATCGCCTCGAAGCGGGCCGCACCGGCCTGGCGCCGTGCGGCAATCCAGGTGGGTTCGCCGCGGCGCGCCTCGCTGCGCTCGTTCAGACGATCGAGAAAGCGTTGCACATCACTCATGCAGCGGGCTCCTCTACGACCCAGTCGTAGCCACGGGATTCGAGTTCATGGGCAAGCTCGGCGCCGCCGCTCTTGACGATCCGGCCGTTCACCAGCACGTGGACGTGGTCGGGCACGATGTAGTCGAGCAGGCGCTGGTAGTGGGTCACCAGCAGGATGCCGCGATCTTCACTGCGCAGCGAGTTGACCCCATCGGCCACCACCTTCATGGCGTCGATGTCGAGGCCGGAGTCGATCTCGTCGAGCATCGCGAGCTTGGGCTGCAGCACCAGCATCTGCAGGATCTCGTTACGCTTCTTCTCGCCGCCGGAGAAGCCTTCATTGACGGCACGCTGCAGGAAGCTGTTGTCCATCTTCATGAAGGACACCTTTTCCTTGATCAGCTTCATGAACTCGGGTGCCGGAATCTCGCCCTCGCCGCGCGCCTCGCGCTGGGCGTTGAGCGCCGCCTTGAGCAGGTAGATGTTCTTGACCCCCGGGATTTCCACCGGGTACTGAAAGCCCAGCAGCAGACCGGCCTGGGCGCGCTCTTCGATCTCCATCTCGAGGACATCCTTGCCCTCGAAGGTGATCGAGCCCGCGGTCACCTCGTAGCCGTCCTTGCCCGCGATGACGGCGGACAGGGTCGACTTGCCGGCGCCATTGGGACCCATGATGGCGTGCACTTCACCAGGCTGGATGGACAGGGTCAGACCCTTGAGGATTTCAGAGCCCTCGACGGTGACGTGGAGATCCTTGACTTCGAGCATGTAGACACCTTTGCGATGCCCGCCGCGCCGGGCGGCGGGAGAAAAACGAATAAGGGTGGTATATAGCGCCGGGGGTCAGCCCACCGCGCCTTCGAGCGTCACGTTGAGCAGCGCCTCTGCCTCGACCGCAAACTCCATCGGCAGCTCCTGGAAGACGTCCTTGCAGAAGCCGTTGACGATCATGTTGACCGCGTCTTCCTCGGAGATACCGCGGCTCTGGCAGTAGAACAGCTGATCCTCGCCGATCTTGGAGGTGGTCGCCTCGTGCTCCACCGTGGCCGTCGAGTTGCCGATCTCCTGGTACGGGAAGGTGTGGGCACCGCAGGTATCGCCGATCAGCAGCGAATCACACTGGGTAAAGTTGCGCGCGCCCTTGGCCCGCGGGCCGACCTTGACCAGACCACGATAGGACTGGTTGGAACGCCCGGCGGAGATACCCTTGGAGACGATGGTGGACTTGGAGCCCTCGCCCAGGTGGATCATCTTGGTGCCGGTATCGGCCTGCTGGCGACCGTTGGTCACCGCCACCGAGTAGAACTCGCCGATGGAGTCCTTGCCACGCAGGATGCAGGACGGGTACTTCCAGGTGATGGCGGAGCCGGTCTCGACCTGGGTCCAGCTGATGTGGGAACGGTCGCCACGGCAGTCGCCACGCTTGGTGACGAAGTTGTAGATGCCGCCCTTGCCGTCCTCGTCACCCGGATACCAGTTCTGCACCGTGGAGTACTTGATGCTGGCGTCTTCCAGCGCCACCAGTTCCACCACCGCGGCGTGCAGCTGGTTCTCGTCGCGCATCGGTGCGGTGCAGCCTTCCAGGTAGGACACCTGGGCCTTCTTCTCGCACACGATCAGGGTGCGCTCGAACTGGCCGGTGTTGGCGGCATTGATGCGGAAGTAGGTGGACAGCTCCATCGGGCAGGTCACGCCTTCCGGCACGAACACGAAGGAGCCGTCGGTGAACACCGCCGAGTTGAGCGCGGCAAAGTAGTTGTCGCTGGTCGGCACCACGGTACCCAGGTACTGCTTGACCAGTTCCGGGTAGTCGCGGATCGCCTCGGAGATGGAGCAGAAGATCACGCCGGCCTCGGCCAGCTTGTCCTTGAAGGTGGTGGTCACCGACACCGAGTCGAACACCGCGTCCACGGCGACGCCGGCCAGGGCCGCACGCTCATGCAGCGGGATGCCCAGCTTCTCGTAGGTCTCGAGCAGCTTGGGGTCCACCTCGTCGAGGCTCTGGGGCTTGTCTTCCTCACGCTTGGGCGCGCTGAAATACGAGATCGCCTGATAGTCGATGGGCGGATAGTCCAGATGGGCCCAGGACGGCGCGGTCATCTTCAGCCACTGACGGTAGGCGTCCAGGCGCCAATCGAGCATCCACTGCGGCTCACCCTTCTTCTTGGAGATGAAGGCGATGGTGTCTTCATCCAGCCCCGGCGGGATCGTGTCGCTCTCGATGTCGGTCACGAATCCTTCTTTATATTCGCGACGGACGAGCTGTTCCATTTCCTGACTTGCCATGATGTGTCCCCTCCCGGACGGTTCGGTCGGCGGGCGTTACCCGCCCAGGGTAATGAAGTCGATGTCGATGAGGCGCTGGTCAGGCTTCCGCCGCCAGGCTGATGCTCTGGATCGGCAGGCGAATCGGCAGCTTCAGCGGCGCGCTGTCGGCCAGGTGCGCCAGGGTGATGCTGTCGAGCAGTTCGCGGATCGCCAGCGACACTCGCTGCCAGTTGTCGGCCACCCCGCAGGTGGAGGCCAGGTCGCATTCGCCATCGGCGTGGCTGCATTCGGTCACCGCCACCGGCCCTTCGATGGCCGCGATGATGTCGCTGGCGGTGATCTCCGAGGCAGGACGCGCCAGGTAGTAGCCACCCTGGGCGCCGCGCCGGGACACCAGCAGTCCCGCGCGCACCAGCATCTTCAGCGTCTTGCTCACCGTGGGGTGAGGCAACTGCACCGCTTCGGCGAGCTCTCCGGCGGCGTGCGGCTGCTGGGGGTGACGTGCGATCTGTGCCATCACCACCGCCGCATAGTCCGTCAACCGGGAAAGCTTCAGCATGCCCATCTCCTCGGGGAGTTCCCCTCGTCGGTGCAGGGCTCAGCCCCTGCTTCGATTGGGGACCATTTTAGTCCTGTATAACCTCCATGTGAAGAGCGGCACACATCTATCACGTCGATAGTCCTCACGTTCTCGACACGATCGCTGCCGATAGACACAATAAAACCAATCATTCTCATTTACTTTAACTATGCGTCCGGGTTGACAGCCTCACCCCCAAGCATCAGATCCATCAATTCCCGTCATTGCAGATCGTCATTCATGAACAAACCAAATAGATACTTCATTCTGCTAAGCTTGTGCCGTATCAACGGCCAGTGAACGCAACGCCTCGCCTCTTGTCAGGCCGAGCCGATGACGTGTGTCCTGGCCCAGGGTCGTTCACAGGCCCGACTCACCCCGCCGCGAGGCCTCGACAGGAGCTATTGCCTTGGAACTGATTCAGTACGCCCTGGACAACGCCGACCTGCTGTTGTCCCGGACCCTCGAGCACATCTCGCTGGTGGGCGTTGCCGTCGGCATCGCCACCCTCACCGGGGTGCCCATCGGCATCGCCATCACCCGCAACGAGCGCGTCGCCCAGGCGGTGCTCTACGCCGCGTCGATTATCGTCACCGTGCCCTCCATCGCGCTGTTCGGGATCATGATTCCGGTGCTGTCGCTGATCGGTCAGGGCATCGGCTACCTGCCGGCGGTGATCGCGGTGCTGCTGTACTCCCAATTACCGATCATTCGTAACACCTACACCGCCATCAACAACGTCGACCCGGCCCTGCGCGAGGCTGCCCGTGGCATCGGCATGAGCCACCGGCAACGCCTGCGGATGGTCGAGATCCCGCTGGCGGTGCCGGTGATCATGGCCGGGGTGCGCACCGCCGTGGTGCTCAATATCGGCGTCATGGCGATCGCCGCCTATATCGGCGCTGGCGGTCTCGGCACCTTTATCAGCCGTGGTATCTCCCAGTCCGACCCGCGCCAGCTGATCGTCGGCGCGGTGGCGGTCAGCCTGCTGGCGATCATCGTCGACTACGGCCTGCTGGCGGTGCAGAAGCGCTTCACGCCCAAGGGCATGGAAGGCGCCGCCAACGCCGCCTGATCATTTGTGTTCCGGCAACGTCGCGGAAATGCCGCTGCGGCGGCTGGCGTCCTGTACGCCACACCGCCCGAGCGCAGCCGGAACGTCGATACGACAACAGGTGAGCCGCCGCCTCGACAGCGGCACCGTCGACGCCCATCGACGACCCGGAGCTCGCCGACGCCGACTTGCATACAAGGATTTGCTCATGATTCGTCTGGAAAACCTGACCAAGGTCTTCGATACGCCCAAGGGCGCGGTCGTCGCCGCCGACCACATCAACATGGAGGTCCCCAGCGGCGAGATCTGCATCCTGCTCGGCCCCTCCGGCTGCGGCAAGACCACCACCCTCAAGATGATCAACCGGATCGTGAAGCCCTCCTCCGGCAAGGTGTTCATCAATGGCGATGACACCACCGGCATGGACACCCAGGACCTGCGCCGCAACATCGGCTACGTCATCCAGCAGATCGGCCTGTTCCCCAACATGACCATCGAGGAGAACATCGCGGTGGTGCCCAAGCTGCTGGGCTGGGACAAGGCGCGCTACAAGGAGCGTGCCCGCGAGCTGATGCGCATGATCGCGCTGGAACCCGACGCCTTTCTCAAGCGCTATCCGTCCGAGCTGTCCGGTGGTCAGCAGCAGCGTATCGGTGTGGCCCGGGCACTGGCCGCCGATCCCCCCGTGATGCTGATGGACGAGCCCTTCGGCGCCATCGACCCGATCAACCGGGCGGTGATCCAGGATGAATTCCTGAAGATGCAGCAGGACCTGAAGAAGACCATCATGTTCGTCAGCCACGATATCGACGAGGCGATCAAGATGGGGGATCGGGTCGCGGTCTTCCGTGAGGGCAAGCTGGTGCAGTACTCGTCCCCCGACGACCTGCTGGCGGCGCCGAAGAATGCCTTCGTCGAGTCCTTCCTGGGCGAGGACCGCGCGCTCAAGCGGCTGAATCTGGTCAAGGTCGCCGAAGTGGTCAGCGATGAGATCGGTACCGTCAAGCCGGAGGACACCCTGACCACGGCGCTCGCACGCATCGACGACTTCGGCTACCAGAATTCGATCCTGATGATCAACGACAAGCGCCAGCCGGTGGGTCTGATCAGCCGCTCCCTGGCCCGCACCACCAAGGGCTACTGCCGCGACCACTTCCAGAACGTGCCGGCCACGGTGAGTCTCGACGACGACCTGCGCAAGGTGGCCTCGCTGATGTTCGCCCAGGACATCACCTGGCTGCCCTGCGTCGACGAGGAGGGCCGCGTCTGCGGGCAGATCACCCAACGCGCCATGACCCACCACCTGGGCGCCCGCTTCCGTACCAAGCAGCGCGAGACGTCCGCCGTGGCCGCCGAGCCCAAGGAGTGAGCCGATGCTGATTCGAAGCCTGAAAAGCGCCGGACTCGTCCTTGCCCTGATTGTCATCTTCCTGCTCGGGGTATGGGCCCAGGCCAGCGGCGCCATCGATGACTTCCTGTGGTACCTGCCCGACGTCCAGTATCTGGTGGTCCAGCACCTGTGGCTGACCTTCCTGTCGGGCAGCCTGGCGATCCTGGTCGCGATCCCGCTGGGGGTGTGGCTGTCGCGCCCGAGCATGGCCAAGGCCGCGGAATCGATGATGCAGGTGCTCAACGTCGGCACCACCATCCCCACCCTGGCGGTGCTGGCGCTGTCCATGAGCTTTCTCGGCATCGGTACCGTGCCGGCGGTGTTTGGCCTGTTCGTGGCCACCCTGCTACCCATCGCGCGCAACACCTACGCCGGACTCAAGGGCGTCTCACCGGCGCTCAAGGAGGCCGCTGCCGGGATCGGCATGTCACCGACCCAGCGCCTTTTCAAGGTGGAACTGCCCAATGCCCTCTACGTCATCTTCGCCGGTATCCGTACCGCCCTGACCATCAACGTCGGCACGGTGCCCCTGGCCTTTTTGATCGGCGCAGGCGGACTGGGTGAGCTGATCTTCACCGGCATCGATCTCTACGATCCGATCATGATGCTGTCCGGGGCCATCCCCACCGCCCTGCTGGCGATCCTGGTGGACGCCCTGGTGGCCGGCGTGGCCTTCATCGTGGTGCCGCGCGGCGTCAATCCGGCGCGGGCCTGAACACCTCGGCTTTCCAACAACGACACCCTGCAAGGAGATATTCGCATGAAGACCCTGATGACCACCCTGACCGGCCTGGCCCTGTTTACCGCTACGGCTACCGCCACGACGACCGCCAGTGCCGACGAGATCGTGATCGGTGGCAAGAACTTCACCGAGCAGCAACTGCTGGCCAGCATGACCACCCAGTATCTGGACGGGCTCGGCTACGACGTCGACACCCGCGCCGGCATGGGCTCGGCGGTGCTGCGCCAGGCTCAGGAAAACGGCCAGATCGACCTCTACTGGGAGTACACCGGCACCTCGCTGATCAACTACAACGACGTCACCGAATCGCTGTCCGCCGACGAGACCTACCTGCGCGTCAAGGAACTGGACGGAGAGAAGGGCCTGGTGTGGCTCGAGCCTTCCGCCGCCAACAACACCTACGCCCTGGCCATGCGCGCCGAAAGCGTGGAGGAAACGGGCATCAGTACGCTGTCCGACCTGGCGTCCGCGGTGAATGACGGTGAAGAGCTTGCCTTTGCCATGAACGCCGAGTTCTACGCCCGCGAAGACGGCTGGCGTCCGCTGCAGCGCGCCTACGACTTCCGCGTCGAGCGTGGCGCCGTCAAGCGCATGGACTCCGGCCTGGTCTATCAGGCGCTGCGCGACGGCCAGGTCGATATCGGCCTGGTGTTTGCCACCGACGGTCGTGTGCCGGCCTTCGACTTCCAGATCCTCGAAGACGACCAGGGCTTCTTCCCGGCCTACGCCCTGACCCCGGTGGTCCGCCAGGACACCCTGGACGCCAACCCGGAGCTCGCAGAGCAGATGAACGCGCTGTCGGCGCTGCTCGATGACGACACCATGGCGAGCCTCAACGCCCGAGTGGACGTCGAGCGCGAGACCATCGAGGACGTCGCCGAGTCCTTCCTCGAGGACAACGACCTGCTGTGACCCTTCAAGGCCCCCGTTCGGGGGCCTTTTTCTTAGGCGCTGTCCGAAAAGTCGACGAGCGAAGGTTAGACAAGGCAAAAATCGGTGAGACAGCGCAGTTTACGGGGTGTAAATGAGCATGTTGATCCGATTTTTAACGCCGTATTACCGAGCGCAGGCACTTTTCAGACAAGCCCTAGCTCGCCAGCGTGCGGCAACCGGGCACTCAACCAGCAACAACCGGTCGCCCCGCCTCCTCCCTTGCTGCTCCCCTGTTCGACAAAGGACCTCCCCATGAGCACTTCCCGGGACGTCATCCACTGGATCCTCACGTCTCCCCTCGACCGCCTCGATGACGCTCGGTGCCGCCACGCCAAGCGCTGCCTGATCGACCTGATCGGCGTCGCTGCCGGCGCCACCGACACTGCCCTGGCCGAGCACGCACGCCGCTACGTCAGGGGGCAGCACGCGGGGGATCGCCCCTTGCTGTTCGCGTCGTCAACGGCGTCGGCTACCGGCGTCGCGCTGCACGGTGCCTGGCTGATCGATGCACTCGACGCCCACGACGGTCAGGTGCTGACCAAGGGCCACGCCGGCGTCGCCATCCTGCCGGGACTGCTGGCGCTGCCCGAGATCGACAAGGTCAGCGGCAGGGATTTTCTCGGCCTGCTGGCGATGGGCTACGAGATCGCCACCCGGGCCGGCATCGCGCTGCACGCCTCGAGCCCCGACTACCACACCTCGGGGGCCTGGAATGCCCTCGGTGTGGCAGCGGTGACCGCGCGCCTCAAGGGCCTCGACCCGGCCCAGCTGGAACACGCCCTCGGCATCGCCGAATTCTATGGTCCACGCAGCCAGATGATGCGCTGCATCGATCACCCCACCATGCTCAAGGATGGCAGCGGCTGGGGTGCCCAGGCCGGCGTCGCGGCCACGCTGCTGGCCGAGGACGGCTTCACCGGCGCCCCGGCGGTGACCCTGTGCGACGAGCAGCAAGCCGCGGTATGGGGTGATCTGGGACGGCGTGACTACCTGTCGGAACAGTACTTCAAGGCCTATCCGGTATGCCGCTGGGCCCAGCCGGCGGTGGAGGCGGTACTCGCCATACCCGCCGCCGAACGCCAGGTGGACAATATCGAACGCATCGAGATCACCACCTTCCACGAGGCCAGACGCCTTCATACCATCGCCCCGACCACGACCGAACAGGCCCAGTACAGCCTGCCCTGGTCGGTCGCCTGCGCCCTCGATCGAGGCACCATCGACGTCGCCGCCATCAGCCGGGATCTCGGCGACGACGATCTCGTGGCGCTGTCACGGCGGGTGACGATCACCGAATGCGATGACTGCAACGCACGCTTCCCGGCCGAGCGCTGGGCCAGCGCTACGCTGCACCTGCGCGATGGTCGCCGTATTCAAAGCCCTGCCATGGAAGCCCGTGGCAATCCTCACAATCCGCTGAGCGATGACGAGATCGCAGCCAAGTTTCAGGCCCTGGCGAGCCCGGTGCTGGGCGCACGCGCCAATGAGATCGAGGAGGTCGTCGGCACCCTGGAAACACGCCCCATCGGCGATCTGCGGAGGTTGCTGGGACAACCTTGAACGCGCGAGCTTGAACGCGCGAGCCCAGGGCGTCGAACAAGACGGGAGGTGGCTAGGGTGACAAAGGTGCCATGGGTGACAAAGGTGGCAAAGGTGACAAGCGCCGTGAAAGCGCCAAGGATAGGCAGATGAGACCGCTACCCGAGGATTCGACATGCCTTTCGCCCCCTCCGACGTCATCTTGATCACCGGCGGCTCCCGCGGCATCGGCCGCGCCACCGCCCTGGCCTGCGCCCGTGCCGGTGCGCGAGTCGCCTTCAGCTACCGCAGCGATGACGCTGCCGCCCGGGACACCCTGGCAGCCTGTCAGGCGCTGACCGGCGAAGACGGCGCCATTGCCCTTCAGGCCGACGTGGTCGAGGAGGCCCAGGTGATGGCGCTGTTTGCCAGCACGCGACAACGTCTGGGCCCGATCACCGGGGTGGTCAACAACGCCGGCATCGTGGCGCCCTCCATGGCACTGACGGATATGTCAGTGGAGCGCCTGCGTCAGGTGGTCGACACCAATGTGCTCGGCGCCCTGCTGGTCGCCCGGGAAGCCGCGCGCGCCCTGATCGACCATGGCGCCCTGGTCAACGTCAGCTCCATGGCCTCTCGCCTGGGCTCACCCAACGAGTACGTCGACTACGCCGCCAGCAAGGGCGCACTGGATACGCTGACCATCGGCTTGAGCAAGGAACTGGGCCCCCGTGGCATTCGCGTCAATGCCGTACGTCCAGGGCTGATCGAGACCGATATCCATGCCCGGGCAGGTCGACCGGAGCGGCTGGCTGAACTCGGGCCCGGCTGTCCGCTGGGGCGTGCCGGTCGTCCGGAAGAGGTCGCCGAGGCCATCGTCTGGCTGCTGTCCGACGCGGCCTCCTATGTCACGGGGTCCTTTATCGACCCCGCCGGAGGTCGTTAGGGCTCGTCTGACAAGCGCCTGGTTTCGTCGGCTCGTGACCCAGGTCGCCTCGCCGTCTGTCTTTTTGACGCATAGAAGATGTTGCTGTCAGGCATTTTTTCGGCCCCGGGCGGTCCGGGGCCTCAAACGGAGCCGCTTCTATGGACACTCGCTTCTATCTCCTTATCGTCGCGGTCCTCGTCGGGCTGGTGGTCTTCCACTGGATCGGCTTTCGCCTGCTCAAACGCAAGCTGCAGCCTCCCCAGGAAAGCGACGCCATCCGCGACGCAACGCCCGGGCGCAGCAGAGACAACAGCGACAGCAGTGAGGAACGTTGATCCGCCGGGCAAATTGCGGCACCTTGTGGCGCCCTGCCCCCACCCTCAGGAATTCCAGCAATGCAGCATCAGGCCAAGCAGCATCAGGACCAGCTACAGGTCGCCTGCGCCCAGATCAACGCGCGCTTTGGTGACGTCGAGGCCAATCTCGCCCATCACCTCGACGTGATTCATGACGCCCGCCGTCGTGGCGTGGAATTGCTGGTCTTTCCCGAGCTCTCGTTGACCGGTTACGGCCTGGGCCCGCGGGTGCTGGAGGTGGCCATGCCATCGGAAGACCCACGGCTGGTCCAGCTGGCCAAGGCGGCCGCCGGCATGCAGGTCATCGTCGGCTTCGTCGAGGAAGCGAGCCCCGGCGAGATCTACAACGCCCTGGCGATCCTCCAGGACGGTCGCATCGCGGCGGTCCACCGCAAGCTCAACCTGCCCACCTACGGCGGACTCGAGGAAGGCAAGTGGTTCAGCCATGGCGCCAGGCTGACCGAGGTGGCGGTGCGTCCCGGCTGGAGCACCACCTCGATGATCTGCGCCGACCTGTGGAATCCGGCGCTGGTGCATGCCGCCCTGCTGGCACGGCCGACGGTACTGTGTGCACCGATCAATTCGGCCTCCGGCATCGTCTCCGAGGACTTTTCCAACGAGGAAAACTGGGCGCTCAACGTGCGCTTCTACGCCATGACCTATGGCACACCGGTGTTGATGGCCAACCGCTATGGACCCGAAGGCGACAGCCATTTCTGGGGCGGATCGCGCATCCTCGGGCCACGCGGCGAGAGCCTGGCCGAGGCCGAGGATCGCGAGACCCTGATCTGCGCCGAACTGTCGCGTACCGCCATCGCCAGGGCACGCTTCGAACTGCCGACCCTGCGTGACGCCGACAGCCCCCTGATTCGCGAACTGATGAGCGGCTATCGCTGATACAGCGCCGGTTCGCATAGCGCTTTCGACACCGGTATCGACAGCGCTTTCGACAACGGAATCGAGACGCCCGGCGTCGAGAATTCTCAAGGTGAAAATGCTAGGATAACGCTTCCATCTTGCAGACAATTTTCGGCGCCACCTATGACAACATCGTCTCGATCCTGCGGCCTTTCCTCTCCTTCTTGCCTGCTCGTCATGGGCGTGTCCGGTTCGGGAAAATCGTATATCGGCAAACTGCTGGCCGAACGAACCGGCGCGTTGTTTATCGACGGTGATGACCATCACAGCCCCGAAAACATCGCCAAGATGTCCCGCGGAGAACCGCTCACCGACGAGGATCGGCAGGGCTGGCTTGCCACCCTGGCAGGGCTCTACCGGGAGCATCAGCAGCAGGGACAATCGCTTGTCATCGGCTGCTCGGCGCTCAAGCGCCAGTACCGTAACCTGCTGCGTGAAGGAGCACCCGCGCTTGAGATTCTTTATCTGCATGGCAGCTACGAGGTCCTGCTGGAGCGGCTGAACAGCCGTGGACAGCACTTCTTCGCCGGCGAGCATATGCTCAGGAGTCAGCTCGCCACCCTGGAAATGCCAGGCGATGACGAGGCCATCCGTTGCGACATCCAGATGCCCCCCGATGCCATCATCGATGACTTCCTGGCACAGCTTGCGAGCCGTCGGTAGTCCTGGATGCCAGCGCTGAACGACCTGTCGCAGTGAGACCCGACCCGACCTCGGCGTCGCCCTTTCCTGACAGGCTACTGTCAGCTTTTTTCTCGGTGATAGCGCGAAGGCAAAGTTTCTCGCCCATGCAGCAGTAATGAAGTCCGTAGAATTGTCACCAAGTCGTCATGTTGCAACTCTGGTCGACCACCAGTACCGACGGCGAACAGCGTTAACCGCATCCCGGTAAATCGCGGCAACAACCGGCCGTCGACAACGGAACGTCGACATCAGCGCGTCGCTGGTCAGTACGTAACTCGTCAGCACGTTATCGGACGGAACGTTACTGATTAGTCAGTACAGTTGGCCAGCACGTCGATATCAGCAGACAGGAGGCTCCCATGACAGATCCAATGGTAGGCAAGACGTTTGAATTCAACTGTGACGGCACCACCTGGGGCGTCGTCTTCGAGAATGCCACCCGCATGCGCCATCGCCTGGGCGGCAATTCACCGTCCCAGAAAGCTCAGGACATCAGCTCCGCCTATCTGGCGACCCCGGTCGATGAGCACCGGATCTTCGTCTACGGACTCGAGGAGCAACAGCTGGCGCTGCGCTACGTGCTGGATTTCAACGACATGACCTTTGTCGGTCATGGTGCCTTTGACGGTCTGTCCTCCACCGCCAGTGGCGAGTTCCGCCCGTCCTGAATCCTGGCGGCCGCGCCTTGTATGGCCACGCCGTCCCTGGTAATCGCCTGGTTCTTGGTACCTAAAACCTGGCACCTGGCACCTGGCACCTGAAAACAGTCTAGATAGGCATCAAGCACCAGCGGACATCAAGGACCGTCGAGAAACTGCATCGGTCGCCGGTCCTTGATGCCTGTGATGGCCCATTTGCCCCCCCCTCCGGCTTCGGCCTCGACTCCCCACCGCTGGCGTGCAGATATCATCGCTGATGACATGACGCCGATGATCAAGACACTGGTGATCAGGCCTTGGTGACTAGGCTTGGGCAATTCAGCCCTGGTGACATGGCCCAGACAATCAGCCCGCGCGATGGCGTTCAGCCAAGGCAACCAGCCCGGCCAGGGTAGCCTTGTCGCTGTCGACTTCCTCGACGCGAATACCCTGGCGCTCCAGCGCCTGGCGGTAGAGCGGATTGAGACTGGACGAGCCGACCAGTACCACCGCGCCCTGGTGGTCCAGCAGATGCTCGCGCTGGGCCAGCACTTCGGCACCGATCAGCACCCCGGACAGAAAACTGCCCACCTGGTGGGCGCCAAGCCCTGCGTACAGGTGGCGGCTTCGGCCTTCGAACAGGGCGTGCATCAAGCCCGCCGGATGGTCCGCCGCCGCCAGGCCCTGGGCAAAGCCATCGGCGTCGTGGGCGTCGCTGCCCCTGGCCGGCTCTCCCGGCAGGGTATGAAACCGCACCGCATGATAGAGCTCGCCGGTCATGACCGTGGAGAAGTCGATCAGCCGCTCTCCTTCCAGACGGGCCCACTTGCTGTGGGTGCCCGGCAGACAGCAGACCCCGGCGGACAAGCCCAGCAGCGCCAGTGCGCCGAAGGCCTGGATCTCCTCGCCGCGCATCACGTCGACGTGATCCTCGCGCACCACCTTGAGGCCAGGCACGATCCAGGCGTTGTCCAGCCCCGGCGCCGCTACGACATTGTCGGCCAGGTCGGTGGCCGAACGCGGTACCTCGAGCTGCGGTGCCTCGCTCCAGCCCCGCGCCGAGCCGACCATGCCCGACAGGTAGACCGGCACTTCACCGCCCTTTCGCCAGGCCCCGACCTGGGCCTCGCAGTAATGCGGGAATTCTTCCGTGCTCAACGACTTGAGCCCGGCATCCGAGCGCACGCTATCGAGACACTCGCCGCTGTCGCGGTCCACCAGAAAGGCCCGAAAGTTGCTGGTTCCCCAGTCAATGGCGATCAGCCGCCGGCTCATGCGCCACCCCCTTGCTGGCCTGCCTGGTCAGCCGCCAGACGCTGCCATTCGGCCACCAGCTCGCGTGCGACCTCCCCCACCTCGGCGGCGCTGCGTCCGGGCTTGTAGAGGTTGCTGCCGAAACCGAAGCCGGCGATGCCGACGGCATGCCACTCGGCCATGTTGGAGCGATCGATACCGCCCACCGCCAGCACCGGCAGTCCCTTGGGCAGGATCGCACTGATGTCCTTGAAGTAGCCGGTGCCCAGGCGTGCCGCCGGGAACAGCTTGAGTGCCATCGCCCCTGCCCGCACCGCGGCCAAGGCTTCGGTCGGGGTCATGCAGCCGATCATCGGCGCAAGCCCACGCTCGGCGCCCAGCGCCACCAGCTCGGCCTCGGTGTTGGGGGTGATCATCAACGGCGCCCCGAGCGCGGCAAGCCGAGCGGTATCGTCTTCGTCGAGCACCGTGCCGGCACCGATCAAGACGTCGTCGGGGCAACAGGCCACGGCGCGCTCGATGCTGACCCAGGGCTTGGGCGAGTTGAGCGGAATCTCGATCAGCCGGAAACCGGCCTCGACCAGGGCGTGACAGACCGGCTCGATCTCGTCCGGCGTGATACCACGCAGGATCGCCACCAGCGGCGTCTCGGCCATGGCAGCGTCCAGCACGCGACGTTGAGCGTCGTTCATCGCAAAGTCCTCGAAGTCGAAAAGAAGGAAAACTCAGCCCCATGATAAAGCGAAGGGCGGCTGATGCCGCCCTTCGCCGTCAGGGTTCAGACCTAGTTGACTAGCCACATGGCCATCTCGGGCCACACCAGCAGCGCCGCGAGTACACATAGCTGCAGGGCGATAAAGGGCAGCACCGCGACGAAGATGTCCTTGAGGCTGACCTCCGGTGGCGCCACACCCTTCAGGTAGAAGGCCGCGGGTCCGAACGGCGGCGACAGGAAGGACACCTGCATGTTCACCGCGAACAGGATGCCGAACCAGATCGGGCTGTAGCCCAGCTGCACGATGATCGGCACGAAGATCGGCAGGGTCAGCATGGCCACCCCGA
>NZ_PYVV01000025.1:0-33147 GCF_003056325.1 Halomonas sp. BN3-1
ACCAGTGTGCTGGAGGGCATGAACAACCGAATCAAAGTTATCAAGCGGATGGCCTATGGATACCGCGACACTGCGTACTTCTTCCTGAAGATCCGTGCCGCATTTCCCGGCAAAGTGCGATGAACCCTTTTTTGTGGGAGGCGGTATGGAACAACACCAATGGAAGACCACAGAAAAACAGTACGTGAAGCGTCGTCTCGATGAGGGTGCCACCTACAAGGACATCGCATCAGAGTTGGGGCTTGGGCGAGACCAGGTCCATGGCTTGGCCAAGCGCAGCGGCTTTACTGATCCCCGTCGTCGCGGCGCGTGGCGTCGGCGAGATTGGTCCGAAATCGACCAGACAGTGCAGGACTGCATCGAGGTCCAGTGCATGTCCATTCGGCAGGTCGTCAGCCATTTGCAGCGGCAGGGCATATCGACCAGCTACTCCAGCATTAACAACCGGGTCAAGCAGATGCCCGCTTCGGTCCAGTTTCAGGCCCGCGTTAACGCGGCCCGTCGCCAAGCCAGCAATGCATATCGAATGCGCCTGCGGATCAAGCGGGCGGCATGAATAAGCGCGCCGTGCCCGGTGGCGCCAATGACCGGAGCCGAGGCCAGGCCACCGTGTCTCAAAACGGAGTCAGCCCGCTGGCCGCCGCCTCCTCAGCTCCACCCGTGCTGAGCGCGGGCGAGTTCACTGCACAGCAGTAGGCGGCAGGGCGGGCCGGGTGCCGCACGTGAAGCGGCAATTTCTTTCCAGCCTCGGCACACGCCGGGGCTTTTTCTTACCAGGGAGGTCCAGTGAATGAGCTGGCTTTATTCGCGGGCGCTGGTGGCGGAATACTCGGCGGCCACCTTCTCGGATGGCGAACGGTATGCGCGGTCGAGCAAGACCCCTACGCCGCAAGCGTTCTTGCCGCCAGACAGAATGACGGCATTCTCGCGCCCTTCCCGATTTGGGATGACGTTTGCACCTTTGACGGAAAGCCTTGGCAAGGACTTGTTGACGTGGTTTCGGGCGGATTCCCGTGTCAGGACATATCCGTTGCTGGAGACGGCGCTGGGCTCGATGGCGAGCGATCCGGCCTGTGGCGAGAAATGCGACGGATCATTGGCGAGGTACGACCACGCCACGTCTTCGTGGAAAACAGTCCAGCTCTCACTTTTCGAGGACTCGGACGAGTTCTCGGAGACCTGGCCGAGATGGGGTTTTATGCGCGCTGGGGAGTGCTGGGCGGTCACGCCATCGGCTGTCCTGCCAATGGCGAAAGGATATGGATTGTCGCTACCCAGACCCACGGCAAGCATGGCCAGAAAGGGATGGGGGTTTGGCGCAGTAACGAACCGCAGGTACAGCAGACAGGTTCGCCAGGACACGTTGCGGATGCTTGGAAAGGCACCCAGCCCCATCGCGATCGAATGGTTGATGGGATGGCCGGACGGATGGACCGACTTAAAGCCCTTGGAAATGGCCAAGTTCCAGGCCTGGCAGCGGCAGCATTCACCGAACTTTCAAAACAATAAGGAGGCCGCATGACACCAGCCGAGTGGGTCGAAGACATCGAGGTTTGGGGCGAGGTCGGCGCCAGAGCTGTCGAGCAGGCGCTGGCCGATCAGATGTGGAGGGAGTGGGTATGCAGCGAGTAGACAGACTGCGCGGCCTGGTGTCCGTGCAGCAGGAGATCAGGGTGCGGGAAGGGCTACCGGTGCGGTTCAGCGCCCGGCATGTGGCGGCGGGCCTCGGTGCCGTGATGGGCCAGTACCGGTTGGTGAAAGCGCCGGAGGCAGCCCAAGAGGCGATTCGGCAGTGGCACGAGCACGGGCGGATTCAGCGCGACGGCACGCTCGACGGAATCCCAGCATGGAGGAAGGCGGGATGAACGACTTCGAACACATCCGGGCCTTCTACCAGGTGCCGGCCTGCATTGGTCGGCGCGTCACGGTGAATGGGCAGCCAGGAGTCATCGCGGAGGACCAGGGCCATTGCATCGGCGTGCTGTTCGACGCCGACAAGCCAAGCTGCATTTCCAGGTGTCACCCCACATGGCGGGTGGAATACCACGGAATCGGGCGCGTACGCTGCATGACGGCCAGTCAGCGCCGGTACAAGCGCTACCTGGAATATGGCGATTGCTTCGAGACCTTCCTCGACTTTTGCCGTTGGGACGCGGAGCCCGACCGGAGCTGGAACGCATGATCGCGGCCATCATTCTCGGCCTGCTGATTATGGCGGGCGGGGCGCTGGCCCTGCGAGAGGCGAGGCGGGCGTACAGAGAGCAGAGGAGAAGGGTATGAGCAGTTCGATTGAAGCGCTACAGCAGCGGCTGGAGCAGGTGGAAGCCGAGAGGGAAGCGCTGGCGGCGCAATTGAATGCGGTGTTTGGGGCTGTGCTTCGACCGTTTGTCGAAACCTTTAGCGATACAGAGGCTATGGCCGAAGCTCGGCGCATTGCCATGAGAGACCCGCTAGATATTCTCGCCCGCCGCGATGCCAGGGTGAAGGCGGAGGCGGCGACGGAAATGTCTCTGCGCAGGCCGCCGGGAAGTGTCCAGCGGTCGTGGATGCAAGAGGTGGCCAACGAATACCGCCAGCAGGCCGAGGGAGGTGGCGATGAGTAGGCAGGCCGGGTGGTACTGGGTGAAAGAGCATTCCTATGAGAACTGGGCGGCATGGCACTGGAACGGAGTGGACTTCGCCGGGGTCGACGAAGACTGTTTCGCCGTAATCGGCCCCCGCATCCCGTCGCCGGACGAGCCGTGGCAGTGCGTGCCGGTCGAAGCGACCGCCGACATGCTGGACGTTCTCACCCTTGGTCACCTTGTGACGGCGCCGAGGCGATGGCGAGAGGCGCTCGCAGCGGCGCCGAAGCCGGGAGGAGGCGATGAACCTTAGCTGGTGCGGTTCCTAGTATGCCAGGTATAGGTTCAGCGGCGCCCGTGGAAAACAGAGTGAGCCTGGTGAGCATCATTGTGCCCACCCGAGCAAGGGGTGCGGGGTATAGTAGGGGAAACGCAAAAACTGGAAGCCATTTATGTCCTTCGATGTCGACGAGCTACTGTATCTAGCCGCTTTCCCTACTCGTGCAGAAATTCTTAACGTGGTCCAAAAATTCGACCCGATCTGTGTGTCTAGGATTTCTGAGGTGCTATCTCTGACTCAGAATCAGACGACCAAGCATCTCACCAAAATGCGCGAAGCAGGTCTTGTAAAGGCGGATCGGTCAGGCCGTACCGTGTACTACCGCCTTGCAGATGAACCTTGTTTGCGCGACTTCCTTGAATGGCGGCGACGATACCGCCAGTGAACTGCCGATCATCATGCCGCCCACCGAGGCGGCTTTCTTTTGCCCTGAAGGAGAGCTTGATCATGACACCCCTGATGCCGCCGAGCGAGGTGGCGGAACTCTTGGCCATCAGTGAGCGCAAGGTCTACGCGATCAAGCACCTGATTGGCTATGTCGCCCTGGGCGGCAACGTACGGTTTGAGCGAGAGGCGGTCGACGCTTACATTGAGAGCTGCAAGCGCGGCCCCTCACGAGAGGAGCAACAAAAATGGGTATCACGGTTCGATACCGCGCATCTCGGAACAGGTGGGTCGTCACCGAGTCGGGTGAGCGCGGCAGATATCAGCGAACGTTTATCACGGAAAAGGAAGCAAGGCAGTTCGCCACGAAGCGAGAGGCTGAACTAAACGAGGCTCAATTCAATGGCCTCATGGGTCGGCAGGAGCGGAGGACCTTCATGGAGGGTCTTCTGCGCTGGGTCGACGAGTACGACACGAACAGCCAGGGCGCGAGCATTCGTGCAGTCGCCCGCTGGTTCGACGAGAACGCACCAGACGTGCTTCTTGGTCAAGAGGTGTTGGATGTCGCCCGGTCGATGCAGAAGGATATGCGCAGGAAGCGGCTCAGCCAAAGCACAATCAATAACCGGACCCAGGTGGTCAAGCGAGTGCTGAGCCTGGCGTATCGGGAGTGGGATTGGCTGGATCAGCCGCTGGACGGCAAGCTGCGCAAGCCTACCCCGAAAAACGAGCGCCACGTCTACCTGACCGCAGGGGATATTCGGCGTTTGGTTGAGGCTGTGCCGGAAGAGTATTTGGAGGAGCGGCGAATCATCACGCTGGCTGCTTTGACGGGACTACGCCGCGGCGAACTCCTGTCGCTTGACCATGGCAACATCCAGGGTGGTCGCATCGTGTTGCGACCAGGGCAGACCAAGAGTGGCAAGGCCAGGGTCGTGCCGCTGCCGGAGGATGGTGCGGCATTGGTGGCCAACCTGCCGTTTGCATCTGACGCTCATCAATTGCGTAAGGCGTTTGAAGCTGCCCGGCGGGCTATAAAGCGTGATGATCTGCGCTTTCATGACCTTCGCCACACCTACGCCAGCCTGCTGGCTGAGGCGGGGGAGGTGATGACGACGGTGCAGGCGCTACTTGGCCACAGCAGCTTGGTGGTGACCAGCCGGTACGCGCATATGTTCGACTCGCGTCTGGATCAAGTGGCTGGCAGGCTGCCGAAGCTTTGCGACCAAATTGCGACCAGAGAGGAGGGCGTCGAGGGACTAGGTAGCGTAAGGCATTGAAACTATTGGTGCCCGGAGCCGGGCTCGAACCGGCACGGTGTTGCCACCGAGGGATTTTAAGTCCCTTGCGTCTACCAATTTCGCCATCCGGGCAGGAACGTCGCCAGAGGTAAGGCGATAGGGTCCGAAGGGATCGGACACGGCTTCTGGGAAGCGGGGCACACCTGAAAGGAAAAATGGAGGCTGGAGTCGGAATCGAACCGGCGTACACGGAGTTGCAGTCCGCTGCATAACCACTCTGCCATCCAGCCTCATGAGTCATCCATCGTCTGATGATGGAGCGGGAAACGAGATTCGAACTCGCGACCCCAACCTTGGCAAGGTTGTGCTCTACCACTGAGCTATTCCCGCCTGACTCGAGGACGTATTATACGGATAAGTCGGTGACTGTCAAACGCTTTTCCCTGAATTTTCGAATAGGCCCCGGATCGCCAGAGCGCTGCCTACAGCGAGCGGCTCAGGTGCGGCCAGGCGGCCCGCAGGTACTGGATCATCGACCACAGCGTCAGTATGGCGGCGGCGTACAGGGTGACAACGCCCAGTTCGGCGATCAGGTGGCCGGGAGGGAAGGCCAGCAGCAGCAGCAGGGCGACCATCTGCAGGGTGGTCTTTACCTTGCCGATCCAGGACACCGCGACCGAACCGCGCTTACCCATCTCCGCCATCCACTCGCGCAGTGCCGAGATGACGATCTCGCGGCCGATGATCACCAGCGCCGGCAACGTTAGCCAGGCGGCGTCGTAGCGCTCGATCAGCAGTGCCAGCGCCACTGCCACCATCAGCTTGTCCGCCACCGGGTCGAGGAAGGCGCCAAATGGCGTCGACTGGTCCCACTTGCGCGCCAGATAGCCATCCAGCCAGTCGGTGATGGAGGCCAGGCCGAACAGGGCGGCGGCGGTCAGCATGCTGTATTCGAAGGGCAGGTAGAACAGCACCACCAGCAGGGGGATGAAGACGATGCGTGCCAGGGTCAGAATATTGGGAATGTTCATCGATACCGCTGTCCTTGCTGGAGGGGGGCGACAAGAAGCGACGGACGACGTTGGCGCCCGTCAAAGTGGTTCATTCTATCCGTGATACCTCAACTCATCCATGCAGGGCACGATGAATTGTGTCTGCCATGGTGGCGCTGATGCCGGGGACCCGAGCCAGTTCATCGCGGGTGGCCTGCTTGATGCCCTGGAGTCCGCCGAAGAAGCGCAGCAGTTCACGTCGGCGTTTGGGGCCGACGCCGGGGATATCCTGAAGTGTCGAGGTGCGCCTGGCCTTGTCTCGCTTGGCACGGTGGCCGGCGATAGCGAAACGGTGCGATTCGTCGCGGATGTGCTGGATAAGGTGAAGACCCGGCGAGGTCGGTGGCAGCGCCAGAGAGCGATCCACGGTCTCGACAAAGAGGGTCTCGAGGCCAGCCTTGCGGGTGGTGCCCTTGGCCACCCCGAGCAGAATCACGCCGTTGATGGCGAGCTCGGCGAGCACCTCCCGCGCCATGTTCAACTGGCCCTTGCCGCCGTCCACGACCAGGATGTCGGGTAACACGCCTTCCCCTTCGTTGAAGCGCTTGAAGCGACGAGTCAGCGCCTGCTGCATCGCTGCGTAGTCATCGCCGGCGGCGACTCCCTTGATGTTGAAACGCCGATAGTCGCTCTTGCGCGGGCCGTCCTGGTCGAACACGACGCAGGATGCCACCGTGGCCTCGCCGTGGCTGTGACTGATATCGAAGCATTCGAGCCGTTGCGGCGTCTCGTCGAGCTCGAGTGCCTGGCGAAGATCTTCGAAACGTTTGGCGAGCTGGGTCTGGTTGGCCAGTTGGCCAGCCAGTTGCTGCTCGGCGTTGGTGCGGGCGAGTTCACGCCACTGGGCGCGGTGACCGCGGACCTTGTCGGTCATGCGTACCCGGCGTCCGGCATGCTCGCTCAGCGCCCGGGCGATCAGTTCGGCGTCGGGTACGGCGTGGCTGGTCAGCACTTCGGTGGGGATCTCCCGGGCCTGTCCGAGGTAGTACTGGCTGACGAAGTCACCCAGCAGTTCCGGCTCCCCGAGATCGAGGCTGTTGGCGGGGCTGTAGTGCCGCGCCCCCAGCAGACGCCCCTGACGAATCGACAGCACCGAGATGCACAGGGCACCCGGCTGGGAGGCCAGGGCAAAGGCGTCGGCGTCTCCGCTGCCGGTATCCACCACCTGGCGCTGCTGCAGACGGCGCAGATCCTGCAACTGGTCGCGCAGACGTGCCGCTTCCTCGAAGTCGAGGGCCTGGCTTGCGGCCTCCATGTCGCGGGTCAGCTCCTGGCTGACCGATTCGCTGCGTCCTTCCAGGCACTGGATGGCGTGTTCGATATCGCGGCGGTAGTCTTCTTCGCTGATGTAGCCCACGCAGGGGGCGCTGCAGCGCTGAATCTGATACTGCAGGCAGGGCCGGGTGCGGTGTGCGAAGACGCCGTCCTCGCAGTTGCGGATACGGAACACCTTCTGCATCAGTGATAGCGTTTCGCGCACGGCGCCGCTGGAGGGATAGGGCCCGAAATAGCGGCCGTCATCGTGGCGGGTCCGTGCGCGCTTGTGTTCCAGAGCGGGGAAGGGATGACGGTCGGTGACAAACACAAAGGGGTAGGACTTGTCGTCACGCAACAGGATGTTGTAGGGCGGTCTGAGCTGCTTTATCAGGGTCTGTTCGAGCAGCAGCGCCTCGGTCTCGCTGTTGGTCACCGTGACCTGGATGTCGTGGATGCGAGCGACCAGCGCCTGAGTCTTGGTATTGAGTGCGCCGCGGAAATAGCTCGCCAGGCGGGCCTTCAGGCGGCGAGCCTTGCCGATATAGAGGGTATTGGACTGGTCATCGAACATCCGGTAGATACCGGGTGATTCGCTGACGGTCTCGAGAAAGCGTCGGGCATCGAAGGTCATGGTCTGGTAAGGCTCACCCTGTCACATCACGTCAGGGAGCTCATGCTACCAGAGCCTGGCGGGGGACGTATCGTCCCCGACGGCACATTGGGTAAGAGCCTCAGGCTGGCTGTTAGTCTTCCTTGAAGCCTTCGACCAGCCCATGCCGCAGCCCCAGGTGGGTCAGCGCCACGTCGGAGTTGACGCCGAGCTTTTCGAAGATGCGATAGCGGTAGGTGTTGACCGTCTTCGGGCTCAGGAACATGCGATCGGCGATGTCGGCTACGCGTTGGGCGTTGACGATCATCATCGCGACCTGAAGCTCGCGCTGGGACAACTGATCGAACGGATTTTCCTCGTGGTCGATGCGCGACAGTACCAGCCGTTGAGCGATCTCCGGGCTGACGAAGCGCTGTCCGGCGAACACCGCGCGGATGGCCTTGACCATCTCGTCGTGCTGGGAACCCTTGCTGATGAAGCCGTGGGCACCGGCCTCCAGCAGCCGCTGGGCAAAGGCTTCCTCGATAAAGGCCGTCAGCACAAGAATACGGATGTCCGAGGTCAGTCGGCGGATCTTGCGAGTGGCCTCGAGCCCGCCGATGCCCGGCATGCGAATGTCCATCACCACCACGTCGGGATTGAGGCGGCGAGTCTGAGCAATGGCCTCTTCTCCGTCCGCGGCTTCCCCGACGACATTGATGTCCTTCTCTGCATTGAGCAGATGAACGATGCTGGTGCGTACCAGGTGATGATCGTCAGCGACAAGAACCCTGATCAATGCCGATACTCCTGGAAAAGGTGAAAACTGGGATCATGGATTTGACCGAGGCGAGCCAATGCTCATTGCGGGGTCTTCTCATGATGATTCGCAGTAGACTGTCACAAATTGATCCTAAGGGGAATTGGGTCTCCGGGGGGCGACGGCGTTTTCAGCATAGCTGCATTGATAGTGTGCTATATCTCTGATAGCGGCGCGCCGCGGTATCGGGCGCTTGCCGCCCGGGACTGCTGCATGAGCCCCAACGTCCTGGTTGGCTTGATGTGATGCCGCCTGTCGCGTCATTTCATGTTACCAGCCGCAGGGCGGGTGTGCAGTGTCGTAGGCGTGAACCGGGCGCCGCCACGGCGAGACCATGGCGATGGACGGGCGAAACCGTCATGCGGACGCGCCGGCAGGCTATGCTGAACTTGACCGGCGTCAATGAAAGCACGATTGCGTCCACGACACGCCTTGATCTGGTGCGCACTGGCTGCGTAGTGCGGCCCCGTGTCCCGATCAAGTCCTCTGGATGGCCAGTCTGGCCAAGGTTGCGCCATGTCCTGTCCCCTGTATGAACAAGACTCCCTGCTCGCCGACAAGTTGCGTTTTCGCCTGGCGCGCCCCACCAGCGCCTATGACGTCCTTGGCTATCAGTGCACGGGGACACCTTGCGCCCCGCCAGGCGCGCGTGAAGCGGTCTGGGCCAGGGACGACTACCGTTGTCGCTTTTGTGGCTTTCGCAGCGCCAAGTATCAGCAGGCGGTGACCCTGGGGACTGACAGTCGCAATGTCGATGATATCGTGACGGCCTGTCTGTTCTGTGATCAGGTGAATCGCCTGGATCTGGTGCCTTCCATGCGTTCCGGTGTACTGGTGTGGCTGCCCGGCGTGACCCAGGCGGACCTCAATCGGCTGGCCCCCGTCATTTTTGCTGCGCGCCTCGACAGGCGGCTGCAACTGCGAGCACGCGCCCTGCTGGAGCGTGTGATGGAGGCGCGAACCGCCGCCAGAGAACGCTTCGGTAGCGACGATCCCCTGGCCCTGGTCGAGTTGCTGAGAGCGAGGGGAGAGGGGCGAGCGGACGGCCTGATGCAGCAAGGCTTGCGCCTTTTTCCGCTGGATCGGCGGGTCGTCGGTCAACAGGGGCTTTGCTTCAATCAGTTCCCGCAGATTCTGGCGTACTGGCGCTCGAGGAAGGGCCCGCTAGGGGGCGAGCGAATCGCCGAAGCGCTGGCGATGAGCGAATCGCGGCTGATGGCCGGGGGCGGTTCAGATGCCACCGCCTCTTCGGTTCCGTCGTCCTGACGTCCGTAGCTTGGTCAGTCCAGCGGCGCGTGGATGCGCTCGGGCAATCCGGCAGCGATGGGTTCGTCATCGAGCATCTCGATGTTGCCGCTGGCGCTCAGCATGAAGCGGGCGAGAAAAAAGGCGTCGGCATAGTAGAGCGTCGCCAGGTAGCGATAGACGTCTTCGTCATCGGCCGGGTCCTGGCGCGGCGCGTGACAGCTTCCGGCGACGATGGCCTGAATATCGGGATGGGCCGGGAGCAGCGGATCCTCGAGCGAATCGACAATATAGAAGGGACCGTCCGGCCCCCTGACGAAGAAGCAGAAGAAGCGCAGGTAGCCGAGCGCATTGGCAGCGCAAAGCTGGATCGGCTGGCGAGCGTTCAACTCGTGGATCGGCGGGGCAGTACCGGTCAGCCGGGTCAGCGGGCGCGGCGCGTGGTCTCCAGCCGCACCTTCCTCGACGAAGTACAGCGCCAGGCCCTGCATCCAGTCGGGATGTTGCAGGCGTATCAGGGTGGCGTCGGGGTACCAGGGCAGTCGGCAGGCGTCGGCCACCAGTCTGTTGTCGGCGAGATGCTTTCCATCAATACGGCTGCCGCAGGGCCAGTGGGACTCGACAAATGCCGGCCTGCAGCGCCGCCAGGGGTACTGCCAGGGGTTGCCTTCCAGGGTCGGGGCGAGAGCGCCGCGGGCAATCGCTGGATCGGGGTCCATGTCGTTGGGCGAGGTGCCTGCGCACTGTTCCTGGTCCCCATCCGCCGCAGGGGCGCGCAAGGCCGCCACCGCTTTCTCGATAACCGCGGTGGACTGACCCGCGCCTTCGAGCCAGGCAAGTATCCTGGGGTCGGCCACCGGGCCGTCCTCGAGGGCGCGTCCAGCGTCGTCGCGAGTGCATGTCCGGGTCAGACGTTCAGCGTATACCTGGGCGACGCTGCGTCCGTCGCGAGTTCGCATGGCCGCATCGGCGTTTCGCTGAATCAAGGCCAGCGCCAGTGGAAACTGGCCTAGTGACAGCGCGATCAGCACCGGTGCATCGCGGTCACGAGTGGCCATGTCAATATCGGCTCCGGCGTCTGCCAGCACGATAGCGATGTCCTTGTAACCGCCTTCGGCGGCCAGTTGCAAGGCGGTGACGCCTGGCTGTTCTGCGCAGGCATCGACCTCTGCGCCGGCGGCTACAAGCCGTTCGACCAGGGTTTGGTGATTGAACTGTACGGCCAGGTGCAGAGGGTGCCAGCCCTCGGCGTCGCTGGCGTCACAGTCTGCCCCCGCCATGATAAGCGTCTCGACCAGGTCCAGCGCGCCGCCGACACAGGCCAGGTGGAGCAGAGTGGGGGCTAGGGGCGCCTTGGCGCTTTCTCTTGTGGCAACGCCTGGCTCGGTTGCCTGCTCGATGTCCGCCTGCTCGATGACCCCCTGCCCGATGAGCAGGACCTTGGCCGCCTCGCTCGCGCCCTTGAGGCAGGCGAGCTGCAGGGCGCTCATGGCGTGCTTGTCGAGGACATCCACCGATACGCCGCCGAGATCCAGCAATGCCGTGACGACCTCGGCTCGATTGGCCAGGGCGGCCAGGTGAAGCGCCGTGCGTCCATCCGGGGTGGTGGCCTGCATGTCGGCCCCGTGGCGAGCCAGCAGCCTGATTGGCTCGGCATGTCCCTGATCGGCGCACAGGTGCACCAGGTTCCAGCCGGCAAAGGGGCTGCGACCAGGCCAGTGCAATTGGGTGTTCGGGTCGCTGCCGGCGCGTAGCAGTACCTCGGCACAGGCGACATGACCACCGGTCACCGATGCCTGCAGCGCGGTCTGATGGATCGGTTGCTCTGCCTTGGTGTCTTCTCGATGGTCTCTGGCGTCGAGTGTGGCAGTTGTATGGCAGAGCAGGGCCAGGGTATCCGGGTGGCCGTGCTCGGCGGCCAGGTGCAGCGCTGTGCGGCCGTCGCCGATCGCCGCGGCGGGATCGGCCCCGTGCTCGAGCAACAGCTCGGCCACCCTGGTGGCTCCGCGGGCGGCGGCGATGTGCAAGGGGGTGTGTTCGAAGTCGCCGAGCTTGCCTGACGGGACTCCCTTTGCGCCTTCCTTGCGCCAGGCATCCAGCCGTTCCCGGGCGCTGCTTTCCTTGCCCCAGTCCGCGGCGAGCGCGAGGGCACCGAGGTCGGCGCCGCGTTCAATCAGCCAGCGGGCTATTTCCGGATGATCATTGTAGGCGGCCAGGTGCAACGGCGTGGCGTCGTTGGCCAACCTGGCGTCGATCTCGAGTCCTTGGGCCACCAGCGCCTCGGCGGCCTTCACATGATTGCCGCGGGCGGCGAAGTGCAGATAGCTCCAGTGCGTCTGATGGGGGGCTGCCGGGTCGGCCCCGAGGGCAATCAGGTGGCTGATGGTGTCGGCTCGATCGTTGGCGATCGCCTGTTCCAGCGGGGTCTGACGGTTGGCGTTGGTGAGGTCGGGGCTCTGGCCGCGTTGCTGTATCAGGTAGTCGAGCACCCTGTGCTGGCCGGCGAGCGCGGCCAGGTGCATCGGTGTCTGGCCGTGGGGCGCTTGCTGTGCGTCCAGGCTGGCCCCTGCTTCCACCAGACGCTGCAGGCAGTCGACGGCTCCTGCCTGTGCCGCCAGGTGTACGGGGCGCCAGTGGTCCTCATCGGCGTGGTCAGGATCGGCACCGGCCGCCAGCAGCGGTTGCAACAGGTCGAGGCGGTTTTTCCAGACCGCCCAGAAGGTCGCGGTGCGGCCATCCTTGCGCGGTAGATCGACCGCCTCGGGCCTTCTGGCCACCATTGCCGCGATGATATCGGCGCGCTGGTAGAAGGTGGCCAGGATCAGGTGTGTCGGCTTGCGAGGGCTCTGGGTGACCACCGCTGCAGGATCGGCTTCCAGCAGCAGCAGGGTGAGGCAGAACTCCCGCAGGCGGGCAAGCTCCTTGGTCGTTGGCGGGCCTTCGCCGAGCACATCATGCCAGATCGCCAGCACCCGGGCCGCGCGATCCAGGTAGAGCAGGCGATAGGCGTTCCAGCGCGCGGCGTCCGGCGGGCTGGCAAGACAGTGCTCGGCTTCCCCCACCAGTTGGCGGACGCATTCGCGTACCGGGCGCTCCCGTTCCAGCCACTCGCTGGCCTGGGGCCAGTGGTGGAGTACCGCTTCGTGGACCAGGCGGACACGCCCGTGGCGTTCATCGATCAGCAGGCGCCGCTCGCGCAACGCCCGGGCCAATTGAAAGGCGTCTGTGGCATCCGCCGCGGGGAAGACCGTGGCGGGTAGCGTAAAATGCTTTTCGCCGACCTGGCGCCAATCCACCAGGCGACGCAGCAGGTCACCGACGACGCTATCCGACCACAGTGCGCCGGACGCCGCCTTGGCCTGCTCGAAGGCCTCATTGGCGAGTTGGGTGATGGCGCCTTCGATACTGTCGTGGCCCTCGGCGTTGGCGGTGTCCAGTACCCACAGGGGGGGCTCCCGCTGGCGGTCGCCCCCGTCGGGGGTACGAAGGTGACCGGTGGTCTGGAAGGCCTCGGAGCCAGACGCGCTCTCGGTGAAACCTGCTCTGGCGCTGGTGCCGAGCTCCTGGGTGTCGTCGTCGGCCTGGCGGTCCCCACTGCGGCCAAAGCTCGTGGTGATAGCGTCACCCAGGGACGCCGAGTCAGCGATGGTGGCTTCTTCGGCGAGCCGCAGGCCGTGCTCGTAGAGATTGCGCAGCGCCAGTGACAACAGCGGCAGCAGGCTGTCCTGGGCGTCGCCTCGACCATGATGGCCGCGAATCCGCTGGATATTGTCCTTGAGCCGGGCCACCAGGGCGTCGCTGATGGCCAGGCGTCCGGTCAGCCGAAAGGGCTTGCGAATAATTTCGTCGAGACTGTTGTCAGGAGGAAACGACATCCTCGTTACCTGGCCAGTGGCATGGAGTTCGTTGAGCAGACTGTCGCGCTCCACCAGCTCCTGACGGTTTCCCTGGAGGGTGACAAAGATGCCCAGACGCGGGGCCAGGGCGCGGCATGAATGGGCCGCGTGGAGCCACTGCACCAGCGGATCCCAGAACTCGGCTTCCTGCTGTTCGCCATACAGAGCGTCGACGATCTCCTCGAACTGGTCGAACCCCAGCAGCAGACGAGGAGGTCGAGCCAGGCGCGTGGTGGCGGCGTCCAGCAGCAGACACAACTCCTCGTTCAGGGCTTCGATACGCAGGTCCGTTGACGTCCTTCCCAGCAGACGGCGAGCTCGCCTGGCAGTTGGTTCATCGCACCAGCCGGCGCCTTCCAGGCGTTTCACGATGGCGTCGAAGAGCATTGTCAGCACGCATCTGTCGCCGCTTCCTGCGTCCGTGGCTCGGCTATCCGGGGCCAGGTCGGAAGGGCGCAATATGCAATCAAGGCAGCGATGATCGGCGCTGTCCGCTACCAGGGCACCGATGATGCCGGCACGCAGGAACGACGACTTGCCCGAGCCGCTTCCGCCCTCGACCCAGACCACGGGGACCCGGTCCTGCTGGTTCCAGCGCTGCTTGAGTTCCTCTCTCAAGGTGCTTCGCTGGTCGGAGCGCCCGCAGAAAAGCGCGTGGTCCCCGACGTCGTAGGACTCCAGACCCTTGAAGGGGTCTCGGTCCGACGCCGTCAGGGCCAGGTTCAGGTCCCGCTCCATGAAACGTCTCAATTCACCGATAAAGGCGTCCTGAGAATCGATGACACGAATGACGTGGCCGCGACGTTGCACGAAGGCAACCAGATTGATCAGTTGCTTGAGCTGCTGGGTGCGGTCTTCCAGTCGCCTGGTGATGCAGGCTGAATCCGTTCCGCACTTGTCCTGGCATTCATGAAAGTGACGATAGTTGCCCCAGGCGGCTTTCAGTGGCTCGGTGGTGTCCAGCAGGTCCCTCGGCCCGACCAGACACAGCAGCAGTGGCAGTGCGCGAGATCCTGCCGATGCCTCCTGGCGCTGTCGCTCGCGGTAGGCCAGGGTGGCCAGCAGTTCAAAGGTGGAACCGGTAAGGGCGAATCCACCACGGTCGGCCCAGGCGTTGTCCCAGGGAATCACCAGGCCTGGGCTATCGCCGCCGTCGTCGGGCTTCATGGGATCGAGGACCCGCAGGTCATCGATGGGGTGATGGCTTGCCAGAGGGCTACCGACCTTTTCACCGAAAAGGCAGATCACCCCTCTGCAGAGGGGATCCGAGGGGTGGGGAATCTGCTGCTGGGCCGGCACCGCATCATCGAAACCGTCTTCGGCGGTATCGACCTCCCAGGCGTAGAGCCGAAGGCCGTGATCGTCGGCGGCCTGGTGATGCAGCGTCTCGATCTCGTCCCTGCAGGCGCGGCGCAGGTAGGCCACGTCACCGGGTGACGCAAGAAAGATGCTGGGGTGTTCCAGCGACGGAAAGGTGTTTTCAGATGAACCGGATGAACCGGCTGTCCCGGGAGGGGGGAGGTCGGTCGCTGTGGCGTTCGGGGGCTCGCGGGAGACGTCGCTCATGGGCTGGGTCCTGTCCCGGGCGTCAGGCCCACTGCGCCAGCAGTCGATCCAGGAAGGCAGGATCGACCACCGGTGGTGGCGTAGGCTTGGGCCGTGCCGGACTGACTCTGCGCAGACGACGTTGCGGACGCAGCGCCTGGGGCATGATCTCTCGGCTGCTGTCGTGCAAGGGGTTGCGGTCGAACTGGCCACGAAACAGCGGGTCGCTGCGGTATTCCGGTCGCCTGGCCAGGCGTGCCTCGTCGCCGGCGATCAGCAAAAGCATCTCGTCGAAATCCAGGTCGAGCAGCTCCTCCGGGCGCGGGAAGCCGGTCAGGGTCGCCAGGTCCATCGCCGCGTTCATGTTGGGTACGCCAAAGGACTGCACCACCCGACAGTTGTTGAGCATGGTCTGCCAGTCCTGGGGATACAGCTGTCGCAGCTGGCTCATGTCCTGCCAGAAGCTCCAGGTCTGCAGGCCGTAGCCGCGCAGCAGGGTGATGGCCTGTCGCAGCTGCGGCAGAGGGCCGAGCTGGGGCGCTTCGTCGAGCAGGAACAGGGTGCGCAGCGCTGGCGCCCGGCGTCGGCGCACCACCGCCGCGATCAGTACGCCGATCCACAGTCTCAGCAGGCGGCCGTGGGATTCGAGCTTCTCGGGGGGAATCACCAGGTAGATCGATAACAGTTCCCCGCGGGTGACGTCGTCCAGCGAAAAGGTGGAGTCCTGGGTAGCCTCCAGTACCGCTTCACCGCGCAGGAAGCCGAGACTGTTCTGGGCGAAGGCCATGTAGCCGGCCAGGGTGGTCTCGGCCGGCAGAGTCAGACTGGCGGCGGTGGCTTCCAGGTCCGGATCCTGCATCTGGCGCATGCGCTCGGCCAGCTTGGCCAGCTCTTCGGTATCCTGGCTGACCATCTTGCGTAGCTTGCCGAGCAGCCCCTTGCGCTGTTCCGGCTGGCTGCGGATCAGGTAGAGCAGCAGACCATTGAGCACCTGCTGGGCGCGCTGCAGCCAGAAGCGGTCACGGCCGTCGAAGCCGTGTGACTCCATCATCAGCTCCGACAGCATGGCGATGTCATCGAGCTCGGTGCGTGAATTGGGGATGACGATGTCGGTGGGGTCCAGCCGATCTGCCGGCAGGTCGGTGATGCCCATGGGGTCGAGCACGATGACCCTGTGGCCCATCTGGCGGCGGCGACGGGCGGTCACCGCCGCATTCTCGCCCTTGGGGTCGACCACGATCACCGGCCCCGGATAACGCAGCAGGGTGGGGATGATGCAGCCGGTTCCCTTGCCCGAGCCGGTGGGGGCAATGGTCATCAGATGGCCGCTGCCCTCGAACAGGATCGGATCGAGCTGCTCCTGGTTCGCGTTGGTGCTTGGCGCCCCGATGCGGAAACCGAACGGCTGATGAGGCTGACCCTGCTCCAGCGACCAGCCCACCAGCAGACCGTCCCCCTCCACCGATGACGGCAGGCGACGAGGGGGCAGAGGCGAATCATCCGGTACCAGGGTCATGGTGTGGGGGCCTCGTGGGCAGGCAAGGGGGCTCAGCGCAGGTAAGCTGATTCAGGGCAGGCGCACCGCGCCGATAAAGCGTTCCAGTCGCAGCGGCAGATCGTCGAGCAGGGTGCGGTCCTCTTCCATGTGGACCTCGCCGTCGCGCAGCACCGTGAAGTCGCAGTCCCACAGCGAGCGCCCGTAGACCACCGGTACCTGGATGTGCCAGGCGACGACCGGACTGTCGACGTCGCTGTTGAGGGAGCGCTGTTCAGCCAGATCCCCGCTGTGCAAGGTCATGGGGGCTGGCGCGTCGGCTTCGTCGTTGGCGCATACCACACGGGGGGGATAACTCACCTTGGACAGCGCCTGACGGACCGCATCGAGCGCCTGAGGCGGCGGATCGGCATCGACCCAGGGAAAATAGTCAGCGGATTCCAGCACACGAAAACGGCCGCTCTCGGCACCTCCGATGATGAACCCGGTGAACAGGTGCAGGTATTCCAGCGCCGCGGCCGGGGAAGTGGCAGGATCGCCATAGATACTGTTCAGTCGAAACAGCGCCTTGCTGGTCAGGTCCAGCGGCCAGACACCGCTCTGGCCATAGATGAAGGCGAACAGGCCGGGGCCTTCTTCGGTCTCCAGCAGGACGTCG
Organism: Halomonas sp. BN3-1; assembly: GCF_003056325.1. Classification (NCBI taxonomy): domain Bacteria; kingdom Pseudomonadati; phylum Pseudomonadota; class Gammaproteobacteria; order Oceanospirillales; family Halomonadaceae; genus Halomonas; species Halomonas sp. BN3-1. The sequence goes on from NZ_PYVV01000025.1 coordinate 17,087, forward strand.
CAGAGCAGATGGCGGCGATAGCACAACAGTGGCATGGCGCGGATCGCCAGGGCGGTAAAGCACTCGCAGGTGGGCCGGATATCGTCGGCGAGCTGGGCCTGGGTCAGGTCCAGCAACAGCGGCAGACTGTCCTCGGGGGACAGCGTCTTCCAGTCCCCCGGGACGGGCGGCACGCTGGGAAAGGCCTGGTCTGCAGGCGTGAGGTGCTTCTCGAGAAATGTCTCCCAGCGATCTCGGTCCATGCAGGCCTCCGCCTGTATTGGGGCTACCGCTTCAGAAGCCCCGGTGGTGCAGCAGGGGCCGGGGGGCTGTCTTCACCCTAGATAGCCGCTGTCGTCTTGGCAACGGCTTCGGCGCCAATCAGAGCGGCAAAAATCTGGTGTCTCTCGATCATGAATCCCGTGTTCAAGGCGGCCAGGTCAGCAGGTACTTTTCCGACGGGCCTAGGCGCTGTCCGAAAAGTCGACGAGCGAAGGTTAGACAAGGCAAAAATCGGTGAGAAAGCGCAGTTTACGGGGTGTAAATGAGCATTTTGACCGGGCTGGCGCACCAGCCGATTTTTAACGCCGTATTACCGAGTGCAGGCACTTTTCAGACAAGTCCTAGAACCCGGGCACCAGCTCCCGCTCGCTGTAGATCATGCTCCAGACCTTGAGGTCGTCGGCCATCGTCAGCTGCAGCTGACCGAGCAGACGACGGACCACGGGGCGCTCCGGTGTGTTCAGGCGAGAGGTCAGCTTGCTGCCCAGGCGCTTCAGGCGTTGACTCATGCGCCGGGACTGCTGAGCGGCGGCACGTAGATCGCCGGTGGCGCGGATGCCGAAGATAGCCGCGCCCAGCACCGGCAGAAAGCCGCCGAGCAGGGTGGCTACGGGCTTGTAGAGCTCCGCCGGAAGTGCCGGACCGTTGAGGTAGACCAGATAGCACACCAGGTACAGGACGCCACTGCCCAGCGTCAGCCAGAGCGCCCCCTTCGCCAGGTACTCGAGGCGATCGTCCTGAGTCTCCAGGCGCTCGGCGGTTTTTCGGTGATAGCCGATCTGACCGTCGATCTCTTCGTGCAGGGCCACGTCCAGGGCCCGCCTGAGGCTATCACCGGAGACGACGGCGTCGGGTGGGCCGATTTCCCGCAGTGAGCAGCGCACGTACCAGGGAATCCAGTCGAAGCGACCGTTGTCCACCGGCGGCTCGGCGGCGCCGACGGGTGAGGTACCGATCAGCAGCGATAGCCGTGCCGGGCGGATCGCCTCGGCCAGGCTGCGGTAGGCCAGCCAGCGGCTCTGCCACTGCCCACGACGCCCGAGCCAGGTGATGAACAGGATGCTGGCGATGATCGCAAGTTCCATGCTGACCAGCAGCGCCTTGACGCCCTTGCTGTCCCACGCCAGCACCGCCAGCAGACCCACCAGCACAGCGAGCGCTGCCAGCAGGAAGTTGGTGGTGTAGGCGCTGCGAAAGCGGTGAGCGTAGTCGATGGCGCGATTGTCTGCGGCGATCCAGCGTTGTCGCAGGCGCTGGTCCAGGGTCGCCTCGTAGCTATCACCGCCAAGATGGTGTGCGGCTCTGAGTGTTTCCTTCCAGGCTCCGCTGCGTTCACGTTCAAGCCCCAGGTCGACCGATGCGGCGAAGGGTACGTCGCGTACCAGCAGGGCACGCAGCCACTCATGAACACAGTGACGGGTGCGCGGCCGTGGGGTCTGGCGGGCAAAGTCGCCAAGGCCCTTGAGCGGGCAGCTGGCGTCGTCGGGGCCGCGGCCCAGCAACAGCAGCTGCTCGAGTCGGTCGTTAAGTAGCTGGCTGATGTCACCTGGCGTCAGGGCTTTCCAGTCGCCGTCGTCGAGGGGCTCGACGACGTGCTCTCGGGGGACCCACAGGTGCAACTGGCCCTGCAGGTCCAGCCACAGTGCGATCAGGCCACGCAGGCGTGCCTCGTCGATGATCTCGGCGGTACCTCCACGCCCTCGTGAGGGCTTGCCGTCCCATACCGCCAGCAATACGTCGGAATGCGCCAGCACCAGATGGCCGGCCGCCTCGTAACCGGCTTCCCGCTGATCGCCGGGCTCGCCGAGGTCGAGTTCGGTACAGCTGGTCACCGCCGGATGTTCGAACCAGCGCCAGTAGTCGGCCAGGGCGTCGCCGTCGAAGTCGTCGGCGTATTGCCGACGTCGAAAGGGCAGGATCAGGTTGATCTCGTAGCCACGTGAGGCCGCCGCCTCGGCGACCAGCCGGTCGGCTCCCTCGGCGATGGCGCTGGCCAGTCGCATGCAGGCAGGCTCATCGGCATAGAGGCCGGGTTCGGCCTGTGCTCCCAGCCGGCGCGTCTCGGCGGCGAGGCGGTCGAGTATGTCCTGGGCCGCCTTGCCCAGCGCGTCATGGTCGGCCTTCGCCAGGTCCTTGGGGCGGTGCCCGGTCACGCCCACGCGCAGGGTGAGTCGAGGGGCGAGATAGGCGTTGTCGGTCACGGCGTGTCTCCGGGCTCGTCGAAGGGATCCTCTGGGGATCGCGTCGTGGCTTACTGGAGCATAGGTGAGGTCGCCTCGTTTCGCCGGCCAGCGAGTCTGACGGCAGGCTGCTAGTGTCGAGGGCTAGGTATTATTTGCCGTTCGACGCCAGCGGGACCAGGCTCAGGCCAGTAATGTCAGGGCGATGCAGGATAAGTCCCAGGTCCTGAGGGTAGGCGCCATGATCTTCCGCACACGCCTGCAAAGCCCCCTTGCATTGGCACCTCGTCATGGCCGACGTTGGTGGAGCATCGACCAAAGTCTCGTCGTCACTTCCTTGCATGGGCCTGTGGGGACAACTAGATTCAGTCTCGGTGGTATGACACGTATACAGTCGCCCAGGCATGGAGCCTGTCGAAGCGATTGCGTGCATCCACCTTGCACACTCCACACGCCACAAGAGCCCGGGAGAACAACAAGATGCGCCCCAATCACTGCCAGCCGCCCGCCCGCTTCATTCGTCGTAGCCTGATCGCCGCCATGGTCGGCGTCAGTCTGTCGGCGGCCGCCCAGGCGGAAACGCTGACCTTCGCCCACGTCTACGAGACTTCGGAGCCTTACCACGAGTGGGCCGTCTGGGCCGGCGAAGAGATCGAGAAACGCACCGATGGCCGCTACTCGGTGGAGGTGCACCCAGCCTCTTCACTGGGCAAGGAAGCCGACATCAACGAGGGGCTGAGCCTCGGCACCGTCGACCTCATCTTTACCGGCAATCAGTTCGCCGGCCGTTCCTACGGTCCCATCGGCATCGCCGGTGCGCCCTACATGTTCCGTGACTTCGATCACTGGCAGGCCTACGTCGACAGCGACCTGTTCGCCGAGATCGCCCAGGGCTATGAGGACGCTACCGGCAACGTGCCGCTGGCGATGAATTACTACGGCAAGCGCCACACCACGTCCAACGAGCCGATCAATACGCCGGAGGACATGCAGGACCTGAAGATCCGCGTCCCCAATGCGCCGATGTACATGATGTTCCCCGAGCAGGTCGACGCCAATCCCACGCCGATCGCCTTCGCCGAGGTCTATCTGGCCCTGCAGCAGGGTGTCGTCGACGCCCAGGAAAACCCGCTGCCCACGATCAAGGCCAAGGCCTTCTACGAGGTGCAGGACGTCATCAACCTGACCGGTCATATCACCGACTCCCTGATCACGATTGCCGGCGGTCCGCTGTGGAATCGCCTGTCCGAAGAGGATCGGCAGATCTTCCGCGACGTCTATGAAGAGGCCGGCGAGAAGATCACCGCCGACATCGTGCAGCAGGAGCAGGACCTGGTGGCCTGGTTCGAGGAGCAGGGCGTCACCGTCAACGAGGTCGACACCGCACCGTTCCGCGAGGCGGTGATGCCGGCTCACAACGGTGACGCGGCGACCTGGGACCAGGAAACCTACGATCGCCTCCAGGCTATCGGCCAGTAAACGACGGAGGGGAGGGCGCCGTGCGCCCTCCCTCGGGAGATCCTTCATGACCCGATCTGACGTGAGTGACCCTGGCGTCGAACACGAGACCACCAGCGCCTTCGAGGTGCCCGATGACGACGACCGGATCCGACCGGGTGACTACGGCATCGAGGACTATCTGACGCTGGTGGTCTTCTGGCTGCTGGCGTTGGACGTCTTTGTTCAGTTCTTCAGTCGCTACGTGCTCGGCAACTCCATCGCCTGGACCGAGGAGATCGCCCGCTACCTGCTGGTAGCGGTGGGTTTTCTCGGCAGCGCCATGGCCGCCCGCAAGGGCTCGCATATCGCCGTGGAATTCTTCTATCGCTACCTGTCGGAGCCCACCGCCCGGGTCATGTGGACCCTGGTGGATCTGGTGCGTATCGCCTTTCTCGGCATGCTGGCCTGGATCACCTGGCAGCTGGCCCAGCGCACCAACTCGATGATGGTGTCGGTGGACCTGCCCAAGAGTCTGCTCTATTACGTGGTGCTCTTCGGGGTGGTGCTGATGCTGGTGCGCTCGATCCAACTGGCGGTGCGTCACTGGCGCACCGGCGAGAGTGAATTGATGTGTCGCGATGAAGACGACTGAGCGCCTCGAACAAGGAACAACCCCATGACTGAAGCAATGATCAGTGCCCGGCGCGGATCGCCAGTGCCCCCGGTGGTGGCGGCACTGGCGGTCGTCGGCTGCATCGCGCTGGCGTTTTTCGAGAACTACCTTTCGTTTCTGTTTGCCGCCCTGTTCACCCTGCTGGTCTGCGGGGTGCCCATCGCCATCAGCCTGGCCGGCTCCTGCCTGATGTACGTTCTGCTGACAGGACGCGTGCCCGACGTGGTCGTGGTGCACCGCATGGTCAATGGCATCGACAGCTTCCCGCTGCTGGCGATCCCTTTCTTTATCCTCGCCGGCAACCTGATGAACAACGGCGGCATCACCACCCGCATCTTTGACTTCGCCAAGGCGCTGATGGGCTGGATGCGTGGGGGCTTGGGCCACGTCAACGTCGGTGCCAGCATCGTCTTCTCGGGGATGTCCGGTGCCGCCGTGGCCGATGCCGGTGGCCTCGGCACCATCGAGATCAAGGCCATGCGCGACGCCGGCTACGATCAGGAGTTCGCCGTAGGCATCACCGCAGCGTCTTCGACCATCGGCCCGATCATTCCGCCGAGCCTGCCCATGGTCATCTACGGGGTGATGGCGTCGGTCTCGGTGGGGCAGTTGTTCGCCGCCGGCCTGGTGCCGGGCCTGCTGATGGGTCTGACGCTGATGGTGATGATCACCTGGCTGTCGCGGCGTCGCGGCTACCAGCGCGATGCACGATTCTCGGTCTCGGTGCTGGGCAAGACGTTCTCGCGGGCCTTCCTGTCGCTGCTGACCCCGGTGATCATCGTCGGCGGCATCGTCACCGGTGCCTTTACCCCGACCGAGGCGGCGATCGCGGCGGTGGTCTATGCGCTGATTCTGGGGGGACTGGTCTACCGTACCCTGACCTGGCGGCGACTGTTGAAGGTCAGCATGGAAACCATCGAGACCACCGCGGTGATCCTGTTCATCGTTGCCGGCGCCTCGATCTTCGCCTGGATCCTGACCAGCAACCAGGTCACCCAGCACGTCATGGGACTGCTGGGGCCCTTCCAGGACAATCCCATTGCCGTGCTCCTGATCATCAATCTGGTGCTGATCGTGGTGGGCTGCTTCATGGAGACCATCGCCGCCATTACCATCCTGGTGCCGGTGCTGCTGCCGGTAGCGGTGGCCTCCGGGGTGGACCCGGTGCACTTTGGTGTGATCATGGTGCTCAACCTGATGATCGGCCTGTTGACCCCGCCGGTGGGCATGGTGCTCTACGTGCTGTCGCGGGTGTCGCATATCTCCTTCGAGAAGTGCATGCGCGGCACCCTGCCTTTCCTGATCCCTCTGGTGGTGGCGCTGTTGCTGGTGACCTTCATTCCGGCGATTTCGCTGTGGTTGCCGACGCTGGTCTACCGCTGAGTCCCGGGTCGCCGCTGCGGCGGTGACGCGGTATGGCCGAGTCAAGGCGGCGCCGAGCGATCGGCGCGCGCCTTGCGGCCCTTATCCCCCTCACAAGGAATCCCCATGAGTGCCAGTCAATACGAGGCCTGTCGGGTCGATTACAAGGATCTGCATCGCTTTATCGAACAGGCGCTGGCGGCTGCCGGCGCCGATCAGGCCTCCCGGGAAGCGGTGGCCAAGGCGTTGGTCACGGCCTCGCTGATGGGCACCGACAGCCACGGCCTGAGGCTATTGCCGCACTACCTCAACGCCCTGCAAGGCGGGCGGATCAAGGGCAGCCCGACGCCGAGCATCAAGCAGCGTCTGGCCGGCACTGCGGTACTGGACGCCGATGATGGCTTCGGCCACCTGGCCGGGTATCGGGCCATCGATCATGCCGTCAGCATGGCCCGGGAGGTCGGCATCGGTGCGGTGGCGGTCGGCAACTCGTCGCACTTCGGTGCCGCCGGCTGCTACGCCCTCGCCGCGGCAGAGCAGGGCATGCTCGGCATGGCCTTTTGCAATTCCGATCCGTTCGTCCTGCTCCACGGTAGTCAGCGGGCCTTCCACGGCACCAATCCGATCGCCTTCGCTGCACCGGTGGCCGGCGAGGATCCGTATCTGCTGGACATGGCCACCAGCTCGGTGCCCATGAATCGGGTGCAGCAGTATGCGGCCATCGGACGGCCCTTGCCGGCGGACATCGCCGCGACCAGCGACGGCAGCACGACCACCGATGCCCGCCAGGTCAGCGCCTTGTTGCCGGTAGGTGGCGCCGGCTTCGGTTTCAAGGGGGCCGGGCTTGGCGGCATGGTCGAGGTGCTGAGTTCGACCCTGGCCAACATGGTCCACGGTTTTCGCCTGCTGCCGATGGGCGGGCCGGACATGTCGACTCCGCGCGGCGTCGGCCACTTCTTTCTGGTGATGGACCCGGGCGCCTTCGAGGAGCGCAGCGCCTTCGAGCGTCGCCTGGCCGAGTACCTCAAGGATCTGCGCCAGATGACGCCGGTAGAGGGTCAGCGGGTGCTGGCGCCGGGGGATCGCGAGTGGCAGACCCGCGATGAGCGCAAGCAGACCGGCATTCCCCTGGACCATGCCCAGCGCGATCAGTATCGCCAGATCGCCGAGCGCTTTGCGCTGACGGCGCTGACCGAGCACTGACCGAGCGCCGTCGAGGCTTGGCCTGGCCCGGGGGGTGAGTGTGCCGCAGTGACGCCTTGCTGCCCAGGGGGTGCGCCTTGCAGTACCATGTGCGCCGTGTCCCGGAGACGCTCCGGGTGATGGATCGAGGGAGACCCGCGTCGATGAGCAAATATCGGGTGGAGCGCAAGACGCTGTCCGAGCAGGTGGCAGAACAACTGGAGGCTGAAATCCTCGAAGGGCGGCTGGGCGAGAACGATCAATTGCCGTCCGAACGTGAATTGATGGAGCAGTTCGGGGTCGGGCGCCCGGCGGTGCGGGAGGCGCTGTTCTACCTGCAGCAGCTAGGCTTGATCGCGATCAACAGCGGCACCCGGGCACGGGTTATCCGGCCCACCGCCGAGGCCGTGATGGCGAGGCTGTCCGGGGTCACCCGGCAGTTGTTGGCCAAACCCGAAGGGCAGCAGTACTTTCAGGAGGCCCGGGCGCTTTTCGAGGTCGCGCTGGCCCGTCAGGCGGCGCAGCACGCAAGCGATGAGGAGATCCAGGCGTTGCGCGACGCTCTGGCTCATCAGCGTTCGGTGATCGGCGATGAAGCCGCCGTCAAGCGGGCCGATAACGACTTTCATGGCGTCCTGGCGAGTATCGGGCACAACCCCATCTACGACGCCATCCATCAGGCACTATCCGAGTGGCTCGATGACCGTCGCGCCCTGGCGCTGCAGCAGCCCGGGGAGGACCTGGCTGCCCTGGAGGCCCACACCGAGATCGTCGAGGCCATCGCCGCCCGGGACCCGGAAGCCGCCGAGGCCGCCATGCGACGGCACCTCGATCGTCACTACGGCACCTATATGCAGCTCAAGCAACGCCTCAAGAGTCGCCAGGACGACGCCTGAGCCTGAGGGAGCGGAAACTCGCGTGCTGCACCGGGCAGCGAGAACGGCCTTGGGCCAGAAACGTGAGCCGTAGCCATACGCCGCCGCCGGATGACATCCGGCGGCGGCGTGTTATTGAAGGGTGCCTTGTTGGAGTGATCCGCCAGTTTGCCCAGGACGTTGTCAGGTCGAGGACAGGGACGAGGTCGACGCGGAAGCCGTCGAGGGGAAAGCGCTGGCCAGGCGTGGTACGTCCCGACCCTGGCGGGCGGCCATCTGTACCACCGGCGCCAGCCTTCGCTCCAGCTTCTGGGGATGATTCTGGGCGATATCGGCCAGTCGGTGGTCCAGCCATGGATTGCGGAAACGATCCAGAATGCTGTCGACGTAGTCCTCGAGTTCCATGCCCGGAAGTTCCTGATCGAGCACCGGTACCACCTCCTGGCGCAGCATCTTCTCCAGTTCGTCTCCCAGGCGGGGGTCGTCTATCGCCTGGCGAACCAGTGTCACTTCCTCGCCGAGACCGAGATCCATGACGCGAGCGACCAGCCAGGTATGAGCCAGGTTCAAGAGGTGCAGCTTGCGCCGCTCGAAGGGACGGATATCGTCGACCAGATGTACGTCCGGGTGGGAGAACGGCATCACCAGCCCGGGCGTTTGCTGAATCGCCCAGAGGCCATAGGGCTCGGCGACGGCGCCCACCGGATCCAGCTCGGCGGAGACGATGCGGTCCACCAGGGTCACCGCCCACACGCAGTCCCGCTCGAGCCATGCCATGAAGCCATCGTCGTCGTAGTGGGCCTGTGCCAATTCCAGGATGACGTCCTTGAGCTTGAGGGCGTTGTCGGTCAGAAGCTCGCATGGCAGCAGGGTGACGCCGGGACGGCCGGCGTCGAAGCGGGTCTTCAACAGGTGCGTCAGCTTGGCGGGGAAGCTCTCGGGGCAGTCCCGCCGTGGGCCATCGCCCGCCGGGACCTGATAGCCCGCCTCGGAGGTGTTGGAGACCACGTGAGTTACCTCATCGCGAAAACGCCGCTCCACTTCTGCCCAGGCTTCGCTGGCAACCAGCGCGGTGGTGATGCTGTCGACCTGATGGGTGGTATCGATCAGTTCGCCATCACGTCGGCCGCGCATCTTGACCGGGTAGACCGGGTCCCTGGCCAGGGCGTGGGCCTTGGTTCGCCCGGCCGCACGGTTTGAGCTCTGTACCGCAATGATACGGATATCACTGCCGTGTTCGTCCCGGGCCTGGCTGGCGAACAGGTCGACGTGGGCCAGCAGAAAACGGCCGATGCCGAACTGCATCAGGGTGACGGTGGTTGCGTTTTGCATGTTGCCAGTCTCTCTCAAGGGAAGCTCACAGGCTCTCTCACGGGGACGCTCACAGGCTCTCTCACAGGGACGCTCACAGGCTCTTTCACAGGAACGCTCACAAGGACACCCCGCGCTTCCAGGGAATGAAGTCGTGCTGGGCCAGCCCCACGGCGCGGGTGGTGTAGCGCCCAGACGCGGTCTCGATGCACAGCGCCAGCAGGTCATCGGCGAGCTCGTCGATGGAGGCCTCGCCCCGGATCACTGCTCCGCTATCGAAGTCGATGATGTCCGCCATGCGGCGGGCCAGGTCCGAGTTGCTGGCGACCTTGAGGGTCGGTGCAACGGGGTTACCCGTGGGCGTGCCGAGCCCGGTGGTGAAGATCACCAGGTTGGCGCCGGAGCCGACCAGAGCGGTAGTGGACTCGACATCGTTGCCGGGACTGCACAGCAGCGCCAGGCCGGGTCGCGTGGCGGTCTCGGTGTAGTCGAGGACCTCGACCACCGGGCTGTCGCCGCCTTTCTTGGCGGCCCCGGCGGACTTCATGGCGTCGGTGATCAGACCATCGCGGATATTGCCCGGCGAGGGGTTCATCGAGAAACTCGCGCCGACGGCGTCGGCGTGGCGCTGGTAGGCCTGCATCAGCGACGAGAAACGTTCGGCGGTGGCGTCGTCGACGCAGCGCGACAGCAGTTCGTGCTCGACCCCGCAGAGCTCGGGAAATTCGCTGAGGATGCCGCTGCCGCCAAGGGCAACCAGGCGATCGATGACACCGCCCACCACCGGGTTGGCCGACAGACCCGAGAAGCCGTCGGACCCGCCGCACTCCACCCCGATGCGCAGGGCCGATAGCGGCGCCGGCTGGCGGGTCACCTGGTTGGCCTCGCGCAGGCCATCGAAGATGGTGCCCAGGGCCTGTTCGATCAAGGCGTCTTCGCTGGTGCTGGCCTGTTGCTCGAGGTAGTGCACCGGGCGCAGGCCCTGCGGGTCCTTGCTTGCCACCGCCTGCTTGAGCATGGCGATCTGGGCCTTCTGGCAGCCAAGGCTCAGCACCGTGGCGCCGGCCACGTTGGGGTGGGTGATATAGCCCGCCAGCAGGTTGCACAGCGCCTGGGCGTCGTCGTCGGTGCCGCCACAACCCAGGGTATGGGTCAGAAAACGCACGCCATCCACGTTGGGAAAGGGCGAGGAGGGAGGCTCGGTCACATGGCTCGGGCTATCGCCATGAAGCATCTGGCGTGCCATCTGCTTGTAGTCGCGGAAAGGGTCGTCACCCAGGGCGTCCGCCACACACTGGCGAAGCACCTCGATATTGCGGTTCTCGCAGAACACCAGCGGCACCACCAGCCACAGGTTGGCGGTGCCCACGCCACCGTCCGGACGATGGAAGCCATCGAAGGTGTGATCCTCTAAGGCGGAAACGTCCGGTGCCTGCCAGTGTTCCCGGCGGGTGACCGGGGTATCCGAGTGGGTGAAGTGCTCCAGGTTGTCGGTGCGGATCACGCTGCCACGGGCGATCGCCCGGGTGGCCCGGCCGACGGTGACGCCGTACATGGTGACGGTGTCACCGACGGCCAGATCCTCGAGGGCGAACTTGTGCTTGTGGCGGATGGCTTCCACCAGCGTCAGGGTGTCGGCACCCTCGTCGATGCGGTGCCCCTGGGGCAGGTCGCGCAGGGCGACACGCACATTGTCGGCAGGATGGACCCGCAGGCTTTCCTGGGCGGGCTGGTCGCTGGCGATGGTCGCGTTGGACGACGCTTCCTTGTTCGATGCAGCGGTGGTCGATGACTGTGTGGACATGGGACGGTCCTCGGCAAAGGCGTTGACGTTGTTATCGTGACGGCCTGGTGATCGGGTGCAGCAGATGACGGTGGGTGCCGTACGCCGCCTGGTGAAAGAGTGTTCGGTGCCCGTCGAAGGGGGCGCCGGTGCTGGCGCCGACTTATCGATCGAGGTGAATCATCGCCTTGATCACGCCGGCCTCACCGCCGCACCACACCGGCATGGTCTCCGGCAGGGCCTCGAGCTTGGCGCGATGGGTGATCATCGGGCGCACCTGGATACGGCCTTCTTCCAGCAGTTCGGTGACGCAGTCGAAGTCTTCGCGGGTGGCGTTGCGGCTGGCGAGCAGGGTCAGTTCTCGGCCGTGAAAGCTCGGGTCGTCAAAGCGAATGTCTGACTTGACGATGCTGACCAGTACGTAGCGGCCGCCGTGTCCGGCCAGGCCGAAGCCGGCCTCCATGGCGCTCGGGTTGCCGGTGGCGTCGAACACCACGTCGGCCAGTGCGCCGTCGTTGAGACTGGCCAGGCGCGCCTGCGGATCGTCCTCGCCCACTACCAGGGTCTGCTCGAAGCCGAGCGCTTCGCGGCAGAAGGTCAGGCGTTCGGCGCTGGTATCGAGCAGCAGTACCCGTGCACCGCGGGCCCGCGCGACCTGGGCGACGCCGATGCCGATGGGGCCGGCGCCGACCACCGCCACCAGTTCATCCGCTTCCACCGCGGCCCGGCGCACCGCGTGGGCACCGATGGCCTGGCACTCGATCAGTGCCAGCTCGTCTGGTTCCAGTGCCGGGCAGGCCACCAGATGATCGACCGGAACCTTCAGCCACTCGGCCATACCGCCGTCGCGATGGACGCCGATCACCTGCATCGCCTGACAGCAGTTGGTCTTGCCGCGCCGGCAGGCGCGACACTCGCCACAGTGCAGGTAGGGGATCACGTACACCGGCTGGTGCTCGAGGCGGGCACGGGTCGCCTCGTCCACGTCGTCGGCAAGGGCCTCCACCGTACCGGCCAGTTCGTGCCCCAGCACCCTGGGGTATTCGAAGTAGGGCTGGTTGCCGCCGAAGGCGTGGATATCGGTGCCGCAGACCCCGATGCGCGAAATGCGCACCAGGGCCTCGCCGCCGGCAAGCTCGGGGCGGGGGCGCTGTTCCAGGGCCATCTGCCCTGGTTCAACGCACACCGCCACGGTCATGGGCACGTCGCGCTGGCTCATGCGTCCGAATCCGCCACGACCTTCTGGGTCTGCACCCCGAGGCCCTCGATGCCCAGGCGCATGGTCTGACCCGGACGCAGGAACACCGGCGGATTCTGGCCCAGGCCGACACCAGGCGGCGTGCCGGTGGAGATGACGTCGCCTGGCTGCAGGCTCATGAAGCGGCTCAGGTAGCTGATGAGGTAGGCCACCTGATAGACCATGGTGCGAGTATTGCCGTCCTGGTAGCGCTTGCCGTCGACCTCGAGCCACAGGTTCAGCGCCTGGGGATCTTCCACTTCATCCGGGGTCACCAGCCAGGGGCCGAGGGGACCGAAGGTGTCGCAACCCTTGCCCTTGTCCCAGGTACCGCTGCGCTCCAGCTGGAATTCCCGCTCGGATACGTCGTTGATCACGCAGTAGCCCGCCACATGCTCGAGGGCGTCGGCTTCGTCGATATAGCGACCGCCCTTGCCGATGACCACGCCGAGTTCGACCTCCCAGTCGGTCTTGGAGGAATCGCGGGGAATGATGACGTCGTCGTCGGGGCCGCAGATGGCGCTGGTCCACTTGTTGAAGATCACCGGCTCCGGCGGCACCTCGGCGCCACTCTCGGCGGCGTGGTCGGCGTAGTTGAGGCCGATGCAGATGAACTTGCCGACCTGGCCGACGCAGGGGCCGATGCGGGTGTCGGCGGGAACCTCGGGCAGGCTTTCCAGATCGAGGCCGGCGATGCGCGCCAGGCTGTCACGTCCGAGGGCCTCTCCGGCAACGTCATCGATGACGCCGGACAGGTCACGGACACGTCCGTTGGCGTCGAGAATACCGGGAGCTTCCTGGCCGGGGGCGCCGAATCGCAGCAGTTTCATGGGGTGTCCTTTGTCGTTGATTGGATGGATAAGGTCGAAGGATAGGGTCGATGGATTGATGTCGTTGTGTCGTCTTTTACTTCAGCCAGCCGCCATCGATGATCTGGCTGGTGCCGGTGACGTTATATCGCGCCGACGTCATGGCATTGCGTCTACTGATGTCTTCACGCTAGCCAGCCGCCGTCGATGATCTGGCTGGTGCCGGTGCCGTTATATCGCGCCGACGTCATGGCATTGCCGTCGATCAGTGTCTTCACGCCAGCCAGCCGCCGTCGATGATCTGGCTGGTACCTGTGGTATACGCCGATTCATCCGAGGCCAGATAGACGGCCAGTGCGGCTATTTCCTCGGGCCTGCCCAGGCGTCCCATTGGCTGGCGGTCGAGGAAGGCCTGGCGCACCTGGGCTTCGTCCTGTCCCTGAGCCTCGGCCTGGGCGCGAATACGCTGCGCCAGGGAGGGCGACTCCACGGTACCCGGACAGATGGCGTTGCAGCGGATGCCGTGGGTCACGTAGTCCGCCGCCACCGAGCGCGTCAGACCGATGACGGCGGCCTTGCTGGTGCCGTAGGCAAAGCGTCGGGCAACACCTTTAAGGCTGCTGGCGACCGACGCCATGTTGATGATGCTGCCACCACCGGCCTCCAGCATACCGGGAAGAAAGGTCGAGATGGTGTGGTACATGGCGGTGACGTTGATCGCCATGGAGCGATCGAAGTCCTCGATGGAGCACTCGAGCAGGCTGCCGCTATGCACGTAACCGGCACAGTTGAACAGGATGGTCGGTGTCGGAATCTTCGCCCCCAGCTCGGCGATCGCCGCAGGGTCGGTCACATCCAGGGTGTGGCAGCGGACACCCCGGCGATCTGCCAGATCCTCGAGCTTGGCCGGATCGAGGTCGGTGGCGTGGACCTCCGCGCCCTCGGCGATAAAGCGCTCGACGGTGGCGCGACCGATGCCCTGGCCGGCGGCGGTGATCAAGGCGGTCTTTCCTGACAGACGCATGATGTCTCCTGTTGGCAGGGGCGACGAGGTTGTTGTCATGGCGGCGAAACATCAGGTGTCGTAGTGACGAAGGCCTGGTGCTCTCCCTCTAGCTGAAGCCTGCTGGTGCCGCGAGTTTTCGCTAGGTGGTATGACAGGCTGCTAGCATGACGTTATCCGTAGTATGGCGCAGGTTGGCTGGATTGCAATTGGCGCCAAGGGCCGACTTTGGTCGCAAGGGATCAAGAGTGCCGGGGTAGCGGAATATGGCTGATAGCAAAGAGCGGGGACGGATATCGCTGGTCCGCGGGAAGAGGGCGCCGAGAACATAAAAAAAGGCGGCCGGGGAGGGCCGCCAGGAGGGCAGGGAACGCAAGAAGGATGGCGGATATCGCTGCCGAGAGACATCCTTCTCTCGGGGCAGCCCCTATGCCACTTCTGGACTCCGGGGCGAATCCAGTGGCTCGCCGGTAGACGTACCCTGCAAGGCCACAGGGTGACGCAGGGTCACCGCCATCGCTTCATGCTCGGTGGTGCCAGGTGCTTGTCTTGCCGGCCTTCGTGCTACTGGGTATCGGGTGTTTATATGTCTATACGGCCGGCTGCGGTTCGCATGTGCACGTACCGCACGTTTCTACATAGCACCTTTCATTGGCACCTTTCATTGGCACCTTTAGGCACCATATTCCAGATGGTCCCCGTTCCTGACTCTGACTCCCTGGCCGATGGTTCAGGCCCTGGACTGTCGGAACGGGGCCAGACAGGCGATCAGCCGTCGTTGCCAAGCTGGGACTGGGTGCCGCCACCGGCGTCGTCGCCGGCGCCCTTGCCGGCGGTCAGTACCGGGTAGTACTGGGTAAAGACGAAGTCGTCGGCTGCCGCCGCCGCGTGGCAGGCGTTGCAGGCCGCGGTGGGGAAGGGCGCCGCTGTCTCCTTGAGACTCGAGTGGTCCGGCGTCGAGAAGCTGTAGTAGGCCCAGTTGCCGGGTTCATCCGGGAAGTGCTCGCTGCTCTTGATGGTCGCCTCGAGGCCGATGTATTCGCCCATGAAGTAGCCGTTGCCGCTGGCCGCCTGCTTGCTGCCGACGCTGATCAGCTCCTTGATCATGATGGCGCCATCGCGGAATTCACCGGTTTCCTTCCAGTGGTCCCAGCTTTCCGGATCGATGTAGACGGCGTGGAACTCGGGAAAAGGCGCCTTGCCGTTGTTCATGTCATTGGGCGTGAGCGGGGTACCGACGAACACCCATTCGCGGAAGCCGGTGGGGCGCGTGAGCTCCCCGTCGGTGATCTCGAAGTAGGTCTCGGCGACCGCGTCAAAGGCGATCAGGCTGGCGCCCATGGCGGCGGCGAAGGCGGTGAGACGGGAAATCCTGAGCATGGTCTGTCCTCCTTGGTCACCGAGGCGCACCTGGACGCATCCATCCACGGGTGCTGCGCTGACGGCGACGAGTCACGGCAAGGGCGGCGCAGGCTTCTTGGGTGGCCTTTGGCTTGCTCCCTGTCCTTTATCCGGGCCTTGAGGCCCTTGTCTGATGATGGTCGATGTTCCTTGGTCCCCTCGCTCGCGCGAGTGCAGCGATGACGTTGCCGGTCTTGTTCCTGACCTTGCGTTGTTCCTGATCTTGCGTTCGCGATGCAACGCGCCTTGCGCAAGAACAACCGTCATATGTCGAAACACTGACTGACATCGGCGGGAGGGGTCTTGAAGGTATATGTCAGGCCCATGTCACTCGCCATGTCCGGCGCGGGAACTCGCATACCGCATGCGCGAATGCTTGAGTAGCAGCGCGTAATGGCACAGTTGGCGGCCTGAAACAAAATGTATGGTCAGCCTGGCTTTTGCAACGTGGATCTACGACATTGACAAAGTGGGCTTGCGCCAATGTATTCGGGCTCTCGATGGGCACGCATCACTGGCGCCCGGCCCTCGATGAGAAGCCGCG